>JAAYFV010000107.1 GCA_012728075.1 Tissierellia bacterium | reverse complement strand
TTGGGTGAGGATATATCCAATGAACAATTATTTGAATTTATGACAAAGATGTACGGGGAAATGCAAGAGGGGTTTAAAGAAGTAAAACAGGATATAGTCAGACTTGAAAACAATGTGGTTAGACTTGAAAACAATGTAATTAGACTTGAAAACAAAATGGATATAAACCACAAGGCATTATATGATGGATACAAACTAACTTATGAAAAGTTGATTACACTTGAAAAAAAGGTTGATGAAATAGAAAATAAAGTTGAAAAACAAGATGTTGAAATAAGGGTAATCAAGGGAGCAAAATGATATTTAAAAACACTTCACAGGTAAATTTACCTGTTAAGTGTTTTTAATAATACTTTATCATAAAGCTATACAAAGGCCAAGAGTAAAATATTTCACAAAAGTTGTTGACATATTTTATACTTGATGATAGTATACTATTTAATACATTTGAAAATTAAATATGTTCTTATCCAGAGTTAGGGGAGAGAGTTAGCTCGTTGATCCTACACCAACCTGTTGTTTTTAACAAGGTGGTTCTGCTAACATCGATAAGTTGGATATTGAGATAAAATCCTTCCTAAGATGTTAGGGAGGATTTTTTTAGTTCTTATCAAGAGAGGTGGAGGGACTGGCCCAATGAAGCCCAGCAACAGCCAGTAGATACTGGTGATGTGCTAAATCCTGCAGCTATAAGCTGAGAGATAAGAAGATTTGTTTTATATTGTAAACACTTCTTATTTCTTAGAAGTGTTTTTTATTTTTTAGAAAGGGGATATGAAAATGAAAAGAAATTGGAAAAAAGCAACAATATGTGTACAAGGAGGATATAATCCAAAAGCAGGAGAACCACGAGTGCTTCCTATTTATCAAAGCACTACATACAAGTATGATGATCCAGGTAGATTAGCAGATATTTTTGATTTAAAGGAAGAAGGACATATGTATTCTAGGATTAGCAATCCTACAGTAGCAGTTTTTGAAGAAAAAATAAACCAATTAGAAGGTGGAGTAGGGGGATTAGCTACTTCATCAGGTCAAGCAGCTATAACTATTGCAATACTTAATATATGCACTAAAGGACAACATATACTTGCTACATCTACATTGTATGGTGGTACTCATACTCTTTTATCTACAACTTTAAAAAAATACGGGATAGAAGTTACCTTTGTAGAGCCTAATTTAGATATAGAGGAAATACTTTCTTATGCAAAACCTAACACAAGAGCTGTTTATACAGAAACTATAGGAAATCCTGCATTAAACGTGCTTGATTTTGAAAAGTATTCAACTATTGCAAAAAAACTAGATGTACCATTAATTGTTGATAATACTTTTCCTACACCTTATTTATGTCAGCCTTTTAAATATGGAGCAAATATTGTAGTACATTCAGCCACTAAATATATAGATGGTCATGCTAATAATGTAGGGGGAGTAATAGTAGATGGAGGTAATTTTAATTGGGATAATGGTAAATACCCAGAATTAACAGAACCTGATGAAAGTTATCATGGCATAAGATATTATGAACAATTTAAGGAGAAGGCTTATATAACTAAGGCTAGAAGTCAGCTCCTTAGAGATATAGGATGTACCTTAAGTCCTTTCAATGCATTTATGTTAAATATTGGGACTGAAACTTTACATTTAAGAATGGAAAAACACAGTGAAAATGCATTAAGATTAGCAGAATACTTAAAGGGGCATGAAAAAGTATCATGGGTCAATTATCCAAAATTAAAAGAACATCCTGACTATGAATTGAGTAAAAAATATTTACCTTTAGGGGGAAGTGGAGTACTTACATTTGGAATAAAGGGAGGTAAAGATGCAGCCGAAAAGTTTATGAGAAATTTAGAATTGGTTTCATTAGTGGTACATTTAGGAGATGTAAGAACATCTGTACTTCATCCTGCTTCAACTACTCATAGACAATTAAATACAGAAGAGCTAAAAAAATCAGGAATTTCGGAAGATATGATAAGGGTATCTGTAGGTATAGAAAATATAGAGGATATTATTCAGGATTTTGAAAGGGCATTTAGTTTAGTATGAGGGTGATGTTAATATGGATTTTAAAGATGAAATTAAAGTTCCTAATATAGGTATATTAAATTTAATGCCTAACAAAATTGAAACAGAAAGGCAGTTTTTCACTATATTTTCTGAAATTTTAATGGAAGTGAATTTGCATTTTTTTAGATTAGAAACTTATATTCCTAAAAATTGTGATATTGAATATTTAAAAGAAAATTATATCACTTTTAATGATATAGATGAGAACTTTTTAGATGGATTGATAATAACAGGAGCTCCTTTAGAATTAAAGGAATTTCATCAAGTGAAGTATTGGGAAGAACTTAAATCCATAATGGAATTTTCTAAAAACAATATTAAATCAACCATATATATCTGTTGGGGAGCTTTAGCTGGTTTATATCATCATTATAATATACCAAAGAATAATGTGGACAATAAGATATTTGGTATATTCCCTCATTATATTGTTAGAAAAGATCATAAACTTTTAAAGGGATTTGATGATGAATTTTTAGTTCCCCATTCAAGATATTTCTCAATCCATGAAAAACATATAAAAGGATATGAAGATAAATTGGATATATTGGCAACGAACGACGAAATAGGAGCTTTTTTAATAGCAAGTAAAGATTTAAAGGAGATATATTTAACAGGACATTTTGAATATGATAGGGATACTTTAAAAAAGGAATATAAGCGGGATATCATACTAGGTAAATCTATTAATATTCCTAAGAATTATTTTGATGATGTAGATGAAGTTCCTAAAATGAAATGGAAAGCTCATCGTATATTATTTTTTACAAATTGGGTTTTAGAGTGTTTATTGAGGAAAGGAGAATGTAAATGATAAATATTGGACTTTTAGGTTTAGGTACTGTGGGTTCTGGAGTATATGAAATTATTAATCAACAAGGTTTGTTTTTTAAAAATCAATTGGATAAAGATATTAAAATTAAAAAGGTATTAATAAAACATAAGGAAAAGGAAAGATTTGTGGATATAGATGACAATTTACTAACTTTAAATCCTAAAGAGATATTAGATGATGAAGAAATAGACATTGTTATAGATGCCTTAAGTGATAGAGAAGTTGCATACAATTGTATAAAAAATGCTTTAGAAAACAATAAACATGTAGTGACGGCTAGCAAGGCTGTGGTAGCTCCTAATCTATGTGAACTTCAATATTTAGCAAAACAAAAAAGAAAAGCATTTTTATTTGAAGCTAGTGTAGGAGGGGGAATCCCCATCATAAATCCATTGAAACAGATGATAGAAGTGGATAATATAGTGCAAATAGAAGGAATATTGAATGGGACTACAAATTATATTTTGACAAAAATGTATGAAGAAGAACTACCTTTTTATGTAGCTTTGAAGGATGCCCAACATAAAGGCTATGCAGAATTAGACCCTACAGATGATATCAAAGGTTATGATACAGCTCGAAAATTATCCATATTGTCTACTGTTGCTTATGGGCAAAAGGTAAATTTTGATTATATTGATTGTTATGGGATAGATAAAATAGCAGTTGAAGATATATATGCTTTTAAAGAAATGGATTTAACCCCTAAGCTCATTGGGAAATCTAAAATTAAAGATGGGAACATCTATGCAGCAGTAGAACCAGTATTGGTTAGTAAGGATTCTTCTTTTTTTAGTGTAAAGGATGCATTTAATTTAATTTTATTAAATGGATTAAATACTGGAGAATTACATTTTTATGGTCAAGGAGCAGGGAAAAATCCTACAGCAAATTCTATAATATTGGATGTAATAAATATTATAAAAGGAATTTATGAGAGTGAAAATATAAATATTGATGATAATACACAGGAGTATAAACCTTTAGGATTTGATGGAAAATATTATTTTAGATTTACTTTTAAAGATGTAAAGGATATTGATCTGTTATTAGAAGACATAGTTCAATATAGTCAATGTAAATTAATTAAAGAGAATAAAAATGTAATAGCAATATTTGAATGGCTTTCAAGAAAAAATGTAGATGAAATAATTAATAAAGCTCAAGGATTAGGTGTAGATTATTTTTATTCAAGAATAGATGGATAAAGGGGGAATTATATGTTTATAAGAGATCTTTTTTCAATTAAAAGTCCAGTTATATCCTTTGAGATATTTCCTCCAAAAAAAGAATATCCTATTGAAGTAGTGTATGATACTATAGAAGGGTTAGAAGAATTAAATCCAGATTTTATAAGTGTTACCTATGGTGCTGGAGGAAGTAGTAAAGATAGAACTATAGAAATAGCTTCTAAAATAAAAAATGAATATAAAATAGAAGCATTAGCTCATTTAACATGTTATACTTCTACTAGAGCTGAAACTGAATCGATATTAAAAGAATTAAAAATTAATAATGTAAACAATATATTGGCTTTAAGAGGAGATCCACCTGCCCATGGATTTGAATATAAAAAAGATTATGAATATGCTAAGGATTTAATAAAGCATATAAAGGAATTTGGAGATTTTTCAATAGGGGCTGCTTGTTATCCAGAAGGGCATATAGAATGTGATAGTTTAGATAAAGATATTGAAAATTTAAAACAAAAGGTTTATTGTGGAGTTGATTTTTTAATTACTCAATTGTTTTTTGATAACGAGAAATTTTATAACTATAGAGATAAATTGATAAAAAAAGGCATAGATATCCCTATTATGGCTGGTATAATGCCTGTACTTAATAAAAATCAAATTAAAAAGATGGTGTATTTATCTGGCTCTTCTCTACCTAAAAAATTTATTAGAATTATAGATAAATATGAATATCAACCAGAAGCATTAAAAGAAGCCGGAATTATATATGCAGCAGAACAAATAATTGATTTACTATCCTGGGGAGTAGAAGGCATCCACTTATATACTATGAATAAACCTGATGTTGCCAATAGGATAATAGGTGGTATTTCTAAGATAAGATGTGCTGTCACAGAAGAAAAGGAGTGTATCATATAAAAGTTAGGTGATATAGATGTATATAGATGAAAATGAAGTATTAAGATATTTAGGGGTAAATCCTAAACTAGCCAATTTTAAATTAAGGGCATATGTAAAAGATGGTATAGAGGAAATCTTAAAAGTAGCTTATCCTAAATATATGTATACCCTATTGGATATAGATACTATTGAAGAAAAAATATTGCTAAAAGGAACTAATGTATATCTTGAAGGGAATAGCATAAAAAAGCACCTAAAGGACTGTTCTAAATGTGCATTGATGGGAGTTACATTAGGTCCATTAGTTGATAGAAAAATTGAATACTATAAAAGTTGGGATTTAACCAGAAGTTTTGTATTAGATGCTTGTGGAACTGCATTGGTGGAAAGGGTATGTGATGAGGTTCAACATAAGATACAATATATTGCCAATGAAAAATACAAATTAAATATAACATCTAGATATAGTCCAGGATATGGGGATCTTCCTTTAAGCATACAGCCTAAATTGTTAAAATTATTGGAAGGGGATAGGATTGGATTAACTGTAACAGAACAGATGATAATGATACCAAGAAAATCTGTTACAGCAATTATTGGATTAAAGGAAGATCTAGAATCTTTTAATATAAGTTGTGAAAATTGTTCTCAGGTAGATGAATGTATATATAAAAAAGGTTAAATTTGCGGAGGTGAAGAATATGGGAAATATAATAGATATTATAGGTAGAAAATTTTTATTATTTGATGGAGCCATGGGCACTATGCTACAGCAGAGAGGATTAAAGCCTGGAGATAATCCAGAAATATTTAATATTGAAAAACCAGATATTATATTGGATATACATAAAAGCTACATAGATGCAGGAGCTGATATTATAACTACCAATACCTTTGGGGCTAATGAATTAAAATTAAAAGATAGTAGATATTCTGTAGAGGAAATTATAAAAAGAGGGATAGATATTGGAAGAAAAGCAGCAAAAGATAAATTTATTGCATTGGATATAGGACCTACAGGGCAGATTTTAAAGCCCATAGGAACATTGGAATTTGAAAAGGCATATGAAGTATTTAAAAGACAAATAATAGTAGGCAATAGTATGGGTGTGGATTTAATACTAATAGAAACCATGTCCGATTTGTATGAAATGAAAGCAGCCATATTAGCTGCAAAAGAAAATAGC
>JAAYFV010000106.1 GCA_012728075.1 Tissierellia bacterium | reverse complement strand
GTCCACATGCATTTAGTTTATATACTTCACCAGTTCTTTTATGTTGTATTTTAGAAACCCCAGAATCGTTAAATTCTATAATATCATCTGAACTAGATATAATTTCATCATGCTTAAAATGAAACTTCTTATACATATTGAATCCCCCTGCTAAATTTTTAACTTTGAATCCATGTTGCATGAGAATTCTTGCAGCAATATATCCCCTTAGTCCAACAGCACAATATGTTATATATAGTTTTTCTTTATCTAATTCATCAAGTCTACTCTTAAGTTCTTCTAATGGTATATTTATACTTCCTTCAATAGATCCAATTTGAAGTTCTTCTTCAGACAATACCCCTAATATAACTGTATTTTCTCTGTCCAATTCCTCTAGCTCTCTACAAAGTACTACATCTACCAAACCTTCTAATTGATTTTCAGCTACAAATCCTATCATATTTACTGGATCCTTTGCTGAGGAATAAGGTGGAGCATATGCTAATTCTAATTCCGTTAAATCATATACTGTTCCATTAAGCCTTATAACTGATGCAATTACATCAATCCTTTTGTCTACTCCTTTATATCCGACTATCTGAGAACCTAATATTCTACCTTCTAAATCATATATTAATTTTATAGTCATTGGCATTGCTCCTGGATAATATCCAACACTAGAATTAACTTGAATAATAGAAACCAAATAATCTTTTTTATATTCCTTTCCCAATCTATTCAATGTTTTTTCATTTACTCCAGTATTAGCCACAGTTAAATCAAAAACTTTGGCAATGCTCGTCCCCTGAGTCCCCTTATATTCTTTAATTTTCCCTGCAATATTATTAGATACTATCCTCCCTTGTTTATTGGCTGGTCCCGCCAAAGGCACCATGGTTTTTTCTCCAGTTACATAATCTACTACTTCAATTACATCTCCTATGGCATATATATATTCATCAGAGGTTTTGAGGGTTTTATCTACTATTATTCCACCTTTTTCGTTCACATCCAAACCTGCGTCTTTAGCTAATTCCCCATTAGGTCTAACACCAATGGATAATATAACCAAATCCCCCTCAATTTCAGTACCTGACTGCAAAGTAACTTTAGTCCTTCCATCCTTATCATCATATTGAAAACTTTTTACACCATCTTTTAAATGTAACTCTACTCCTTTAGTTACCAAATGTTCATGGACTATTTGAGCCATTTCATAATCCAAAGGGGCCATAACTTGATCTAGCATTTCCACTAGGGTAACTTTAAGCCCTAAATTATGAAGATTCTCTGCCATTTCAAGTCCAATAAAACCTCCACCTACTACAATGGCCTTTTTAGGTTGCTTTTCAGCTACATAGTTTTTTATCTTATCTGCATCGGGTATATTCCAAACACTAAATATATTAGGTGCATCTATTCCCGGTATAGGTGGTTTTAAAGGTGTTGATCCTGTAGATAGAATTAAATAATCATAAGTTTCTTCATAGGATTTATTAGTATTTAAGTCTTTAACTACTACCTTCTTTTCCTCTCTCAATATCTTTGTAACTTCTGATTCTGTCCTTATATCTACATTAAATTTCTTCATAATTTCCTCTGCTGTCTCAACTAATAAAGCTTCCCTATCCTCGATTATATTGCCTACATAATAAGGTAAACCACAGTTGGCAAAGGATACATATTTACCCCTTTCAAACAATATAATCTCTCCATATTCATCAAGCCTTCTAAGCCTTGCTAAAGCAGTTGCACCACCAGCAACTCCACCAACAATCACAATTTTCTTTCCCATTTTTTTCAACTCCCTATCCATTTTTACCGGTACCCTGTATCTGTATGCCTTTATGGTATAATATAATTAATTTTTTGTCAATACTAATAGTTTAAAAAATTAGACAATATTAAATAAAATATTAAGGGAGTTTAATATATAATTGGCAAAAATAAATTTCCCTCTTACACCTCTCCATGTGAAAATTGCAAATTGCTATTATGCCTGTTAAACCTTAAAAACACTTCATAGGTAAAATTACCTATGAAGTGTTTTTAAATATCATTTCGCCCCTTTGATTACCCTTATTTCAACATCTTGTTTTTCAACTTTATTTTCTATTTTATCAACCTTTTCTTCAAGTGTAATCAACTTTTCATAAGTTAGTTTGTATCCATCATACAACGCCTTATGGTTTACATCCATTTTGTTTTCAAGTCTAACTATCAATTGTTTTACATTGAGTAAATCACCCTTTGCACTGGCTAAATCGTCTTTTGTTGCCATATTCTCTCTCATCTCTTGCATTTCTCCGTACATCTTTGTCATAAATTCAAATAATTGTTCATTGGATATGCCCTCACCCAATCCAATCACCCCTATATATAAACTACATTTAGTATACCATTAATTTAATCCTATATTAAATATAGAAATTATCTGCAAAAATGCAAAAAGATCCGTCCCTGGTGCACCTGGTGCACTGG
>JAAYFV010000105.1 GCA_012728075.1 Tissierellia bacterium | reverse complement strand
CAAAGTCAAATATAAATTTGGATTTATCTGCTAATATGAGTAATATAGAACTCTATAATAAAAAGGCTGAGGATTATTATAATAATATTAAAAGTGTAAATTTATTGGAAATAAAAAAGTTAGATAAGGAAAACGAAGATTCCAATACATTAAGTTATAGAGCAACGGCTGATTATAAATATAAAAAGATGATAGTTCATGAAGATGGGGGCTTGCCATATACAGTATTATTAAAAAAGGAAACTAAAAATGGAGGATGGAAAATCCAGGATATAGGTTTTTAAAATCCTAAAAATAAGCTTATTTTTACATTTTCTACTATGGATAATCCTTCCCTAATGACGAATATTTTGAAGAAGAAAAATAGCGAAGGGAAGAAGAAATAAAAAAAGAAAGAGATAATAAGGAAAGAAAAGATATATGGCTATTTCTGCTGTTTAGAAGAACAAGGAAACCAGATTATGAAAGAAATAGGCAAATGAAAGGGCTTTGCGATATTATAGAGGAGCTACCTACTATTGAGAAACATTTATAATTTTAATCTTCTTTATTTTGCCAATAGGACGTTTTGTAAATTTTATTAGGATTTCTGTATGATATAATATATATCATACAATAGCTTTTTATCTATCGGAGGAGATAGGATGGATTTATTTAATATCCAGAAGTCAACTCAAGAAGTAGCAGAAGCTATTTCAGCAGTTTTAAATGTAGATGTAACTATTGTAGACATACATTTAAACAGGGTAGCTGCTACGGGAGAGTATAAAAATTTAATAGGGCGAAGTTTACCTAAAAATTGTGCATTTGAATCCATTGCTAATAAGAGAAAACCTGAGTTCATAGACAATCCCAACATAAGTCAAAAATGTAAAGGGTGTAGTCTAAGAGGAAGCTGTGCGGAAATGGCAACAGTTGGTTACCCTATATTAAATGGTGAGGACTTATTAGGGGTAATAGGGCTTATAGCTTTCAATATGGAGCAAAAAAAGAAACTTCAAAGAGAGTACCACTCGTTGATAATATTTTTAAGTAAATTAGGAGATTTATTGGCTGGTAATTTAAAGTATGCAAATACTATAATGGATTTAACAATTCAAACTGAAGAAACTAAGATGATAATAGATGGATTAGGAAATGGCATTATTTGCACCGATAATTTGGGGAATATAAAATTTGTCAACCTTAAAGCCGAAGATTATTTAAAAGTTGATGGCAATAATATTATAAACAAGTCTATATTTGAAATAGTTCCTAATTTACGCTTAGATTTTAAAGATTATGTTCCAATTGAAACCAAATTGACTATAGATAATAAAAGGGAAAGCTTTATTATTAAGGTAATTCCCGTAATGTTACAAGAAAAAAATGTAAGTAATATAATAGAGATTCATAAGACTTCTAATATGGTAAAAAGTGCATATAAACTAATAGAAGGTCAAAATAGCATTACATTTGATGACATAATCGGGGATAGCCCTAAGATGCAGGAAGCAAAAAAGGTATCCCTAAGGGTTGCAACGAGCAAATCTAGCATACTCCTTAGAGGGGAGAGTGGCACGGGAAAGGAATTGTTTGCTAGGGCTATACACAATTCAAGCAATAGAAGGAACTCTCCTTTTGTAGCTATTAATTGTGCTTCCATTCCTGATAATTTATTGGAAAGCGAATTGTTTGGATATGAAGGAGGTGCTTTTACTGGTGCAAAGGAAACAGGACAGATGGGAAAGTTTGAGCTAGCCAATGAGGGGACTTTGTTTTTAGATGAAATAGGAGATCTTCCCATACATTTACAGCCTAAATTGTTAAGGGTTCTTCAGGAGGAGGAATTCATGAGGGTTGGTGGGAGGGAGCTTATTCCAATTAACTTTAGATTAATAGCTGCTACCAATAGGGATTTAGAAGATATGATAACTAAAGGGGAGTTTAGAGAAGATCTATACTATAGGCTAAATGTTATACCTATTCATATACCACCTTTGAGGGAAAGGATAGGGGATATAGACAAGTTGAGTGATTATTTGATCAAGAAATATTGCAGGAAATTGGATAAGGAGTTAAAGCATCTTTCTACAGAAGCAAGGGAAGCCTTTAATATATATAACTGGCCTGGAAACGTAAGGGAGTTAGAAAACGTCATAGAATATTTAGTTAATGTAGTAGGGGATAGGGAAATAAAATTAGAGCATTTGCCTTACAATATAAAAGAATATCTAAATAATGAAGATCATAAAGCTGATAGTTTGAAGAAAATTATAGATGATTATGAGAAAAGCATATTAAGATCCTATCTAAAAACTTATGGGAATACCACTAAGGATAAAGAAAAAATCTGTTCAATGCTGGGAATTGATCTATCCACTTTATATAGAAAGTTAAATAAATACAATTTGCAATAATGGGAATTAATTTGCATTATTGCAAATTATGTCTCCAATATCATTGGAGTATATGAACTAGTATAGTAATTCTCATGGATATTTTGCATTTATGAGAATTATTTTATGTTGACAAAATAGTTAAGGCAAGGGGAATACGTAGGCACAGAGGTTTTGTTTAATTGGTATACTTTTTGCAACACCATATATATAAACTACATTTAGGATGGTGTTGATATTGGATAATAAATTTATAGCCACTCTAGTTAAAATGATAAAACAGGATTCTACTCCTGCTTTGGGATGCACTGAGCCTATAGCTGTGGCTTTAGCAGGAGCAGCAACAAGGGACTATATAACAGATACTATAAAAAGTATAGAGGTACTAGTGAGTAAAAATATATTTAAAAATGGGAAGTTTGTTTTAATTCCTAATACAAATAGATGGGGATTGGATTTAGCAGCGGCATTAGGAGTATTAGGAGGAGATAGGAAATATGGTCTTATGGTTTTAAAGGATATAGATGATAAAATTATTGAAGAGGCTCAAAAAATGATTGAGGCTAATAAGATAAAATTAGAATATATAGGAGATGTGCCTGAGGTATTTGTAAATATAGTTGTAACTACTAATAGTGAAAAGATAGAGGTAGTATTGAAAGATAATCATGAGCATATTGAACAAATCAAGGTAAATGGAGAACTTGTATTTGAGGATAGGATAGAAGATGAAGACAAAAAGGTTTGCAATATTTTAAATGGATTGACTTTTAAGGAGATTAGACGCATTAGCGAAATGATACCCATTGAACAATTGGAATTTATAAAAGCTGGAATCCAGATGAATAAAAAAGCAGCAGAAGAGGGTTTAAATTGGGATAGGGGTGCAAAGATTGGATATACATTAAAAAGACTAGAGGAAAGGGGTATATTATCTAACAATGCTCCAACTCAGGCTAGAATATTAACAGCAGCTGCAGCAGATATTAGAATGGGGGGAGGGAATTGCCCCATAATGACCAGCGGAGGAAGTGGAAACCAAGGAATAGGCGTGGTATTGCCTATTGTAGTGGTAGCAGAAGAGGAAGAGATAGAAGAAGACAAGTTGATAAGAGCTATATTTTTTGCTCATATGATAAATAGATATGTAAAGGCATATACGGGAAAATTGTCAGCTATGTGTGGTTGTGCCATTGCAGCAGGAATTGGCGCCAGTGGAGGAATTACGTGGCTCCTAGGGGGAAAAGATTTTCAAATAGAGGGAGCATGCCAAAATATGCTTGCTAATTTAACAGGTATGATATGTGATGGGGCAAAGGAAACCTGCTCTTTTAAACTAGCTACTTCTGCAGAAGTAGCAGTTATATCTGCCTATTTAGCTATGGAAAATGTTATAGCAAAGCCAAATACAGGTATTATAGGAAATACTATAGAAGATACCATAAAAAATCTAGGCATTTTATCGAAAGAAGGGTTGCCTTATATGGATTCAGCAATAATAAAAATATTGGAGGACATATAGCAGTTAGCTTAAAATAAATATATATTATGCTATAATTAATAAAAGGATGAAATTAGAGGAGAGGTGTATATGGAATATAGTATAAAAACCACTAGATCTCAAGAATTTGTTGATATTACCCACATTGTGCAAGATGAGGTAAAAAGAAGTGGAGTAAAGGAAGGATTGGTTATAATATCTATACCCCACACTACTGCAGGAATTACCATTAATGAGAATGCTGATCCTGATGTGGTGCATGATATATTATCTAGTTTAAATGAGGTATTTCCAGTATTAGGGGATTATAGGCATATGGAAGGCAATTCCCATGCCCATATAAAAGCATCCCTAATGGGTTCATCGTGTAATGTTATAATAGAAAGAGGAGAGTTAGCCCTTGGCATATGGCAAGGCATCTATTTTTGTGAATTTGATGGGCCAAGGAATAGAAAAATAAAAATAAAAATTATAAAGGGAGAACAATGAAAACAACAAGAATAAAATCATCAAAACTAATACTTACACTTATTATGATTGCAATTATAATAAGTTTAACAGGTTGTGCTGCTATTAGGGACAAGATTAAAGTGATGAAAGGGGAATTAGTAGGGGTACATTTTGAAATTACCGCTTATGATCACTATGCTAATAAGATTTTGGCTCTAAATGGTAAAAAGGTGACAGTAGGACTTTTAGAGAATAAAGCCAATATTGATTCATCATCAACAGGATATCAATCTGGAGTGTTGGAGATTACTATCAATGGGAAACAGATGTTCCAAGTGGGAAATACTGTAATATTTGCAGAAGATGGATTAGATATGGTGGAAGATTTTGAAACGCCTAAAGATATAGCCGTGGATAGTGGTGGTGGATTAGTGCCTATTGACAGGTTTATTAACGATATAAAGAATAAAATTGGAAAGAAGAAGACCATTATCATATCAAGTCAGATGGGAATACCCATTGCTGTATATCAAGGGGAAAGGGTATATGTAACAGTCCCTGATGATTTACCAAAGATGACTAGGCTTAATATCGATGGAAAGAGCCTTTATATTCATAGGGCTAATTATTTAATACTAGATACTGAAATGATGAAATAAAAAAAGTATATTAAAAAACGCAATAGATTGATTTTGAAATCTAGATGAAGTAGTAGATAATTTTATTGTATGGATAAATAAGATAAAATAAAACAAGGAATGGATTTTCCCCATTCCTTGTTTTATTCTTCTAAATAATCTTTTAATTTTCTGCTTCTACTTGGGTGTTTTAGTTTTCTAAGAGCTTTTGCTTCAATTTGACGTATTCTTTCTCTTGTAACATCAAATACATTACCTACTTCCTCTAAAGTTCTAGTTCTTCCGTCATCTAAACCAAATCTCAACCTTAATACCTGTTGTTCTCTGGGAGTTAGGGTATCTAAGACTTGTAAAAGCTGTTCTTTTAACATAATTTGTGTAGTTACTGTATCTGGAGACTCTATATGATCATCTTCAATAAAGTCCCCTAGTTGGCTGTCTTCTTCTTCTCCTATAGGGGTTTCTAGGGATATGGGCTTTTGTGCTATTCTTATCATATCTATTACCTTATCTACTTCCATGTCCATTTGTTCTGCTATTTCTTTTGGAGTAGGTTCTCTTCCAAGTTCTTGTACTAATTGCCTTTGTATTCTAGTTAGTTTGTTAATATTTTCGATCATATGAACTGGTACTCTTATAGTTCTGCCTTGATCTGCAATAGACCTTGTAATAGATTGCCTTATCCACCAGGTGGCATAGGTACTAAATTTATATCCTTTTGTGTAGTCAAATTTTTCTACTGCTTTTATAAGTCCTAGATTTCCTTCTTGAATCAAATCCAAAAAGGACATACCTCTGCCTATATATTTTTTAGCAATACTAACTACTAATCTTAAATTTGCTTCGGCTAATTCCCTTTTTGCAAGTTCATCCCCAGCTTCAATCCTCTTAGCTAATTCTACTTCTTCTTCCCTTGTAAGCAAGGGTATTTTCCCAATTTCTTTTAGATACATTTTAACAGGGTCTCCCACATCTATTTTAGATGTATCAACTTTAATATTTTTATCATCTGTATCCTTTTCCGTATCCTCTTCTGCTTCATCCTCTACTTCCTCATCTATTATATCAATACCTATTTCTTCTAAACTCTGATATAGCTCGTCTATTTGGTCAGCATCAAGGTCTACATCTTCAAAGCAGTCCATTATCTCATCATAGGTAAGAAATCCATCTTTTTTACCTGTGTCAATTAATTTTTTAATATCTTTCTTCTTTTCTTCTTTTAAGATATCGATATTATTGTGGTCTATTTATAATCTCTCCTTTCTATAAGGATGTTTTAATAATTTTAGCAATTGAATGTACTCCTATATATATATTATCATACTAGAGATTTTATTGTACAAGAACCTCCTTCTAAGGATATCCTTGAAGGAGGTTCTTGTTAGTCTTGTATACTTTCAAAAGGCTCTGATATGTCAAAATGTCCCATCAACGATTCAGCTTTTTCCCCATCTATTAAAAATTGTACTCTATCTATATTATTTAATTCTAATAGGCTACCTACTATTTGGTTTACTGTGAAATACTCTTCCATAGATCCACCAAACAAACCTTCTTGGGAGAAGTTTACAAAAGCAGTACCATTAGATACTTCTACTCCCAACAATTTTATACTTGTAGGTATCACAGTACTTAAATTGTCTTTTTTTGGCCCTTTCATCAGTTCTTTTACAATGACTTCTTCTAAGGATATATCCCCATATTCCACAATTCTTTTTTCTGGAATAAGTTTTTCTAAGCTTTCATCTCCAGTATTTATATACTCGTTATTTGCAAAATATAGAATTACTTCTTCACTATCAGTTTTTGGAGTAGGTTCAACTACTTGATTTTTTTCTTCAGTATCATCTTCCTCCACCTTATCTATTATATCATTATCACCATTTTCTTCAATTATATTATCATTACTTTCATTAGTTGGCTCCTCTTTGGAGCTGCAAGCAACTAAACTAAAAGCAAGTACAATGATTAGAAACATAGTAAAAGTCTTTTTCATGTTATCCACTCCTTTCTTTATCCATATTATATAATATAAATTTTAAGTTCTTGTGAATATTTATTAAGAAATTATTAAAAACAATAAAAATATATTTCATTAATTATACAGGTATAGTTATAGTAAATGTACTACCTTGACTTATAGTACTTTTTGCGGATATGGACCAACCATGCTTATCAATTATGTTTTTTACCAATGCAAGGCCAATGCCATATCCTGCTATACTTTTATCATTGGGAACATGACCTTCTAGAACTCTAAATCCCCTTTCAAATAGATTGGTTAAATCTTCTTTTTTAATACCTAATCCATTGTCTTCTATTATTAAGGTTATATTATCTCCATTATTTCTTCCAATTATTGATATAAAATGATAATTCTTCTTTTCATCCTTATATTTTATGCTATTGTCTATTAAGTTGATTAGAACTTCTTTTACTCTATTTTTATCACATTTAACTACTATACCTTTAACTTCATTGTTTAGTTGCAATTTTACATTATTTTTTTCTGCATAGGGTTCCATAAGTTTAACGGTTTCATCAATAATTTGTCCAATATCTTCTTTGTTAATATCCAGTATAATATCTTCAAGTTTTAAAGACCCCATTAGATAGTTTACTAAATCTTCCATCCTTTTGGTTTCTTCGTATATATCCATTAAATACTCATCATAAGTTTCTAAATCATTATTTCCTATAGATAAGGATTCTATTAGAGCTCTAATGGAGGTGAGAGGGGTCTTTAATTCATGAGATATGCTATTTATAAAATCTTTTCTATTTTTTTCTATGCTGTATAGCCTATGACTCATATTATTAAAAGAGTCTACAAGTTGTCCAATTTCATCCCTAGAACCTTTGTTTACTTTATACCCTAAATCACCTGATGCAATCCTTTTGACTCCATAACTCAAATTCCTTAAAGGCTTAGTTATGCTATTAGTTGCAATAGCTGTCAATACTATAGATATTGTTAGTGCAAAGGAAGAGATTTTTAATATGTCTTTTTTCAAATTTTCTATATCACTATATATAGATTCCATAGAAGCAGATATAAGTACAGCACCAATTACTTTTGTCTCAAGGCCAGTATTCATGGTTATAGGTACTGACAATTGGAGAACATTTTTTTGTTCAATATTATATAATCCAGATTTAGATTTCCCTTTGAGACTGGATTTAATTTCATCATTGTCTAAGGTCTTACCAATATAACTATTGTAGTTATCTATTAATACTTTTTTATTAGCATCTACCACTAATATTCTAGCATTGGCCTGTTTCCCATAACTTTTTACCATGATTCTTGCAAATATTATATCTTCCATATTTCCTTTATAAGTATCTGCAACAATATTAGCCGTTTGAAACAATCGTATTTCCTCATTTTTTATTTGTTTAGACTTATAATTATTTAATACCAACACACCAAATATAGAAAAGACTAATACAGCAATCAAACTATATATGATGAGCATTTTAATTCTTATTGAAATAATAACCAACTCCCCACTTGGTCATAATATATTTGGGATTTTTAACATCTAATTCAATTTTTTCCCTAAGATTTTTAATATGAACATCTATAGTTCGAATATCTAAAGGTTCTTCTTCCCAGATTTGAGAAAATATCTCTTCTCTAGTAAATACTCTGCCAGGATTTTTTGCTAGTAAATAAAGCATATCAAATTCCTTTTGAGTTAGTTTAATTTCATCATTACCTATATATATCTTTCTTTCTCCCAGATTGATAGTTAATTCCTCTATTGATAATATCATACTTTCTTTTTTAGTTTCAACTCTTCGAGTTATTGCTTTTATCCTTGCTATTAATTCCAATGTGTTAAAAGGTTTTGTCATATAGTCATCGGCTCCAAATTCAAAACCTAAAACCTTATCATAATCTCCATCTTTTGCCGTAAGCATCAATATAGGTATGTCATAATATTCCCTAATCCTTTTACATAATATCATCCCATCTATATCGGGAAGCATTAAGTCTAAAATGATAAAATCCACTTGTTTGTTTTCCAAATTATATAAAGCTTCGGCACCATCATATGCGGGAATTACATTATATCCTTGTTGTTCTAGACTGTGTTTAAGCCCCTTTACAATAAGCCTTTCATCATCCACGATTAAAATATTCATATTGTTCATCCTCTCCAATTGATAATCTATAGGATTCATTATATTATAACATTTTATTTTATTCTTTCCTATAATTCTTACAAAAGCTTAAAGAAGGTTTAAGTTAGAATATATAAATCTAATTTGTTAATATTAAAAAAATTAGTATATAATATATTATATGGTATATTGAAAACAATTGATTTGGAGGCGAATTTATGAAACTAATAAACAAAGGTAAAACAAAGGATGTGTATAAATTAAAGGATGGGAATTACCTTTTAAAATTCAAAGATGATGTAACAGGTGAGAATGGTGTATTTGATCCAGGGGCTAATACTGTTGGATTAACCATTGAAGGTGCTGGTAAATCTGGTTTGAAGTTATCAAAATATTTTTTTGAAATATTAAAGGAGGAAGGAATACCAACCCATTACATAGATGCTAATATTGATGAGGCTACAATGATAGTAAAACCAGCTAAAGTATTTGGGCATGGACTAGAGGTAATATGTCGCTATAGGGCGGTAGGAAGCTTTATACGACGTTATGGATTATATGCTAAAGAAGGCCAGCCCCTAGATGCTTTTGTAGAAATAACCTTAAAAGATGATAAACGTCAAGATCCCCCTATTACAGAAGATGCACTCCATATGTTAGGTATATTATCCCATGATGAATACAAAATATTGAAGGAACTTACTATAAAAATTAGCAATATAATAAAAGAGGAACTAGCTAAAAAGGGAATCGAGCTTTACGATATTAAGCTAGAATTTGGGAAAGTGGGAGAAGACCAAGAGATTGCTTTAATTGACGAAATTTCCGGTGGAAATATGAGAGCATATAAAGATGGTAAATATATTGAACCCTTGGAGCTAGAGAGGTTAATCTTACAGGATTAGCTATGGAATGTTAAAATATATTCAAAGGAGAAAATTATTGAAGAAGGTGAATTACATGTCTAAAGTAAAGACTAATGCTATGCGTATATTAGACAATCATCAAATAGAATATGATATCATAACTTATACCAATACTGATGGGAAAATAGATGGGGTTTCTGTTGCTGAAAAGATAGGAAAAGATCCTAGGACAGTGTTTAAGACTTTGGTAGCTCAAGGGAGTAGTGGAGATATATATGTGTTTATAATTCCTGTAGCAGAAGAATTAGATTTTAAGAAAGCCGCAAAGGCAACAGGGGAAAAAAAGATAGATATGATTCATGTAAATGATATAACCAAATATACAGGATATATTAGAGGAGGTTGTTCTCCTATTGGAATGAAAAAGGAATACCCTACCTTTATTGATGAATCAGCTTTAAGTTTAGAAACTATAGTTGTTAGTGGTGGGAAAATAGGAATACAGATGGAGTTGAGTGTAGAAAAACTAAAGGAAATAACTAAAGCTATTATATATAATCTTATAAAATAGTCTGTTTTTAAAACAGGCTATTTTATTATTTTTTAATAATACCTTCAATGGGTATAAATTTACTATGTAGATATGTATAATATATAACGAAAGTAATTAAAGGGGAGATTAAAATTGAATTATATAAAACAAGTTGAAGAGATAGCTAAATATTTTAAAGACAATGAAAAGAATAAAAAGGATTTTAAAATAGGAATAGAAATGGAGCATTTTGTAATAAACTTAGATACTCTTGAGACTATTTCCTACTATGGGGATGGAGGTGTAGAAGAAACCTTAAAAGAATTGGAAGTCAATGGCTGGAAAGGAATATATGAAGGAAAATACTTACTTGGATTAAACAATGGAAATAAGACGGTAACTTTAGAGCCAGGAAGTCAGTTAGAACTTAGTGTAGTAGCTCAAAAGTGTATAAAGGATATAGAAAAAGAGTATTTTAGTTTTTTAAAGGAGATATTACCTATTTTGGAAAGAAAAAATCAAGGATTGATTGCAGTAGGTTATCATCCAGAGACGCAAATTTCTCATATAAAAATATTGCCTAAGAAGAGATATGATTATATGTTTAATTATTTTAAGGATAAGGGAGTTTACGCTCATAATATGATGAAAGGGACTGCTTCTTTGCAGTTGGCCTTTGATTACAGTTCAGAAGAAAATTATATTAAAAAATTTAAAGTAGCTAATGCCTTGTCTCCAGCAGTGTATGCTCTATTTGACAATGCCTATTATTTTGAAGGAAAACCTTGGAGAAGACATAATCTAAGGGCCCATATATGGGAAAATTGTGACAAGGATAGATCAGGCATAGTATATAATGCCTTTGATAAGGATTTTGGATACAAAAAATATGCAGAATATATATTAAATGGGCCTCCTATTTTTATAGATAATGGTAAGGAGATATATTTCACTGGAAGCAAACCTTATAAAGAGATATTTAATCCAGAGGATTATTCAATAGAGGAGTTGGAACATGTACTTACAATGTTCTTTCCCGATGTGAGGACTAAAAAATACGTAGAAATTCGGATGATGGATGCAGTACCTTATCCTTTAAATTTATCTGCCACGGCCCTATGGAAAGGAATACTATATGATGAAGATAATTTAAATCAGGTATATAATCGTATTAAGGATATAAATATGGAGCATATGGATAAGGCTAAGAAGAGTATTATTGAAAAGGGATTAGATGGGAAAATAAAAGCTAAAACTGTACATGAAATAAGCAAATGGTTAGTAGATATAGCTAGAGATGGACTAATAGAAGAAGAAAAGGGATATATTGAACCTTTGGCAGATATGGTTCAAAAGAAAAAAACCCCTTATGACCTAATAGGAGAAAAAGCCCAATTAGGGAAAAAGGAAGCCTTAAAGAACTGTATATTAAACAATTTAGATGAGGTGAAATAATATGGACGGGAAATCTTTAACTGAAGAATATATAAATTTGGTCCAACAATATAGAGATATATATTATGAAGATTACAAAAAGGCTAAGGAAAAAGCTAAAAAATCCAATGCTAGATATAAGAATAAACCAGTGCCATTTTTATATCAGCCTATGTTTTTTACTGAAAAGGATGTAGCAAATTTTAAGGAGATTGGGAAAATATTGATGTCTATTGCTAATAAGGTTACTGATAAATATGTATACTCTCCTGAGTACAGAAAAAAATTCAAATATTCAAAACTATTAGAAGAGCTTATACTAGTAGATCAAGGCTATGATATAAATATCCCCATTGGCAGATTTGATCTTTTTTATGATGGTGGAGACGATTTTAAGTTTATAGAAGTAAATACTGATGGTTCATCAGGTATGAATGAAGACAATATATTTGCAAATATAATGCTAAGTTCAAAACCTATAGAGGAGATGCAGAAGAGATATAATATCACTTATTTTGAACTAATCAATAGTTGGGTTGAAGAGAGTTTGAATATATATAGTAGGTTTAAGAATAAGGTGGAGAAGCCCAATATAGCAATTGTAGACTTCAAGGAGTCTGGCATAACAGCTGAGTTTCAAGCTTTTAGAGAAGCTTATAGGGAAAAAGGCTATAATGCAGAAATAGTCGATCCAAGGGATTTAAAATATATAGATGGGAAACTTTATTACGGTAATATGAGGATAGATATGATTTATCGAAGGATAGTTACAGTAGAACTCATGGAAAAAAGTGAAGAGATACCAGATCTAATCCAAGCCTATAAGGATGGGGCTGTATGTGTAATTGGTTCACTAAAATCCCAAATAATGCATAATAAAATAATATTTAAAATACTCCACGATGGGGATACCCATAAGTTTTTAACAGAAGAAGAAGTAGATTTTATAAAAAAGCATATTCCTTATACAGAAGAATTTTCAGTAGATAAAAATATATTTGAAGAAGTGAAAAAAAATAAAGATAAATATATAATAAAACCTATGGATTCTTTTGCATCTCAAGGAGTTCATACAGGGAGAGACTACACCCCTAAGGAGTGGGAAAAAATATTAGAAGAATGTTGGGATAAGGGTTATCTATTTCAACAGTTTATAGATCCCCCTACTAGACCCTTTATTTTATTTGATGAAGATGGGAACATAAATGTAGAAGATTTTAAACTAAATATAGGAGTATATATGTATAATGAAAAATTTGCTGGAGTTTATACTAGGATAAGCAGGGACAATATCATATTTGGAAGGGAAGGATATTATTCTATACCGAGTATGTTGGTTAGGTAGAAAGTTGTTTGCTATTGACCTATATTTTTATCTAGATAAAAATATAGGTCAATTTTTATATTGTATCTAGACATTCTTAACATTGACAAATAGCTATAAATAAAATAACATTAAATTAATATTATTCTTACTATAGATGTGGAATATGGACTCTTCTGGGGAGATAGTAGCCCTATTTTCTATTAGAAATACCTGAATATATAATAATAAAAGGAGGCTTAAGCATGGAGTTTACATTTGATTGGGAAGAAAATAAAGAAAAGGTCAAAGATTTTAAAATATTCATGAGAGAAAACAAAGGTAAAAAGGGAGCATTGATGGCGGTATTACATGAAGCTCAAGATAAATTTGGTTACCTACCAAAGGAAATTCAGGAGTTAATATCTAAAGAACTTAGAATTCCTTTATCGGAAATATATGGAGTAGCAACATTTTATTCTCAATTTTCTTTGGTACCTAAGGGAGAGTATAAAATTGGAGTAAGTTTAGGAACAGCTTGTTATGTAAAAGGTGCTCAAGATATATTGGATAAGGTAGAGGAAGAACTAGGTATTACGGTGGGGCAAACTACACCAGATAGAAAGTTTTCCCTTAGTGCCACTAGATGTTTAGGTGCTTGTGGGTTGGCACCTGTATTGGTAGTCAATGAAGATGTTTATGGTAGGCTTAAGGCAGAGGATGTAGAAGAAATATTAAATAAATATAGGTAATTTGGAGGTGTAAAAGTGATAACCATTGAAGATTTAAATAGGATTAAGGAGAAAACATTAGCTAATATTAACTTAAGGCAACAAGAACAAAAGGAGATAATAGATGATAAGAAGGATATGGATGCCCATCCTACCCATGTACTAGTATGTGGGGGGACAGGATGTCATTCTTCTGATGGAGATAAAATAAGGGAGTTGTTAGCTGAGAAGGTTAAGGAAAAAGGTTTAGATAAGGATGTTAAAGTAGTATTAACTGGTTGTTTTGGTCTTTGTGAAGCTGGACCTAATATAGTTATATATCCTGAAGGTATTTTTTATAGCCATGTAAAATTAGAAGATGTAGACGAAATAGTAGAAGAACACTTCCAAAAAGGGCATGTGGTAAAGAGACTTTTATTTAAAGAATCCTATGTAGATGGAGCTATTAAACCAGTAAATGAGGTGAATTTCTATAAGAAACATACTAGAATAGCTTTGAGGAACTGTGGTCTTATAAATCCTGAAGATATTGATGAATATATCGCTTTAGATGGATATCAAGCTTTGGCAAAAGTGGTAACGGAGATGACTCAACAAGAGGTAATAGATCTAGTTAAGGCTTCTAATCTTAGAGGAAGAGGAGGAGCAGGTTTTCCAACGGGGAAAAAGTGGGAGACAGCTTTTAAATACCCAGCAGATCAAAAATATGTAATATGTAATGCAGATGAAGGGGATCCAGGAGCATTTATGGACAGATCCATCTTAGAAGGGGACCCTCACTCTGTATTAGAAGCTATGGCCATATGTGGTTATGCCATAGGAGCAAATCAAGGCTATATATATGTAAGAGCTGAGTATCCAATAGCAGTCCATAGACTTGAGGTAGCTATAGAACAAGCTAAGGAGAAAGGGGTACTTGGTAAAAACATATTTGGTACGGATTTTAATTTTGATATAGAGTTGAGATTGGGGGCTGGAGCCTTTGTATGTGGTGAAGGCACAGCTTTAATGGAATCCATCGAAGGTAAAAGAGGTATGCCTAGAACTAAAATTCATAGAACTGCTCATAAAGGATTGTGGGGGAAACCAACTATAATAAACAATGTAGAAACCTTTGCAAATGTTCCAGTAATATTTCAAAGAGGCGTAGATTGGTTCAGATCCATAGGCACACAGGATTCTCCAGGTACTAAGGTATTTGCATTAGGTGGTAAGGTAAAAAACACTGGCCTTATAGAGATACCCATGGGAGTTACCTTGAGGGATATAATATTCGACATAGGTGGAGGAATACCTAATAATAAAAAATTTAAGGCAATCCAAACAGGGGGACCATCAGGAGGATGTATACCAGAAGAACATTTGGATACTCCTGTAGATTTTGAATCCTTGGCAGAACTTGGTTCTATAATGGGTTCTGGTGGAATGGTAGTAATGGATGAGGATAACTGTATGGTAGATATAGCTAGATTTTTCTTAGACTTTACTGTAGAGGAATCTTGTGGGAAATGTGTTCCTTGTAGAGAAGGTACCAAGAGGATGCTGGAGATTTTAGAGAGGATAACTGAAGGAAAAGGGACTCCAGAGGATATAGAAACTTTAGAATCTTTATCAGAAACCATAACTATAGCATCTCTATGTGGCCTTGGACAAACTGCAGCCAATCCAGTAGTATCCACTTTAAAGTATTTCAGGGACGAATATGAAGCTCATGTAAATGAAAAGAGATGTCCTGGCGGTACTTGCCAATCTCTATTAGAATATTTTATTACTGAGGACTGTATTGGATGTACAAAATGTGCTAGAAATTGTCCTGTTTCTTGTATTAGTGGTAAGGTGAAAGAGAGGCATGTAATAGATACGGAAAAATGTATCAAATGTGGAACCTGTATGGAAGTGTGCCCAACAGGTGCAGTAATTAAAAAATAGGAGGTATACCATGAACAATGTAACTCTTACTATAGATGGGCAAAAGGTAACAGTGCCTAGAGATTACAATATTATTCAGGCAGCTAAGAGGATAGGTATAGAAATACCAGCCCTATGCTATGATCCAAATTTAGAAATAGTAGGGGCTTGTAGATTATGTGTAGTGGAAATCGAAGGCAGTAGAAAAGTACAAACAGCATGTTCTACCAAGGTAAAGGAAGGCATGGTAGTTCATACTGAATCGGAAAGAGTAGTAAACTTAAGAAGGGAGATACTACAGCTTTTGCTAGACAATCATCCTAACGATTGTTTAACTTGTCAAAAAGCTGGTGAGTGCCTATTACAAAAATATGCCTATAGATATGATGTGAAGTTTAGAGAACACGATGGTGCTAGAAGGGCAAATTTTGTAGATACTTCAAGTCCTTATATATTAAAGGATGATAGTAAATGCATATTATGTGGTAAATGTGTTAGGACTTGTGCTCAAGTCTATGATAGAAAAGTTCTTTCTTTTGCAGGGAGAGGATTTAATACTAGAATTGTTGCAGATGCAGACTATTCTTTAGAGGAATCTACTTGTGTATCTTGTAATAGATGCGTTACCGTATGCCCTGTTGGAGCCCTTATAGATAGAAGGCTTTTGGGTAAAACTAGAGTATGGGATGGAGAGATTAAGGGGGTTAAATGTAAAGCTTGTGATTATGGTTGTAATTTTGAAGTACTGTCTAAAAATGGCAAGAACGTGGCAGTTAGAGCTAAATCTCCAACAGAAGGTAGGCCCTTGTGTTTAAAGGGAAGATTGACTACAGAGTTGTTGTATTTAGACAAACCCGAAACTCCATATAAGAAAGAAGATGGGGAATTTAAAGAAACCACTTGGAAGGAAGCCTTGGGACTGGAAGATATTTTTGAAAAGATAGCATCAACGGAAGATAAAAAGTAAGTGGGAGTTGAAAACCATGGTAGAAATCACGATAAATGGTAGAAAACACCAAGTACCAAAAGATGTTACGGTACTTGAGGTCTGTAAAGACTTAGGGATAGACATTCCTACCCTATGTTATGATGATAGATTAGAACCTCATGCTGCATGCAGGTTGTGCATAGTAGAGGTCAGAGGAAAAGATAATCTTCAAGCTTCTTGCTCTCTTAAGGTAAGAGAAGGAATGGATATACAAACCCATAGTGAAAAGGTGATTAAGGCGAGAAGGGATATACTAGATCTTCTATTTTCCAATCATCCAGAAGATTGTCTTAGCTGTGAGAAATCTGGAGATTGTAAACTTCAAGATTATTGTT
>JAAYFV010000104.1 GCA_012728075.1 Tissierellia bacterium | reverse complement strand
ATCCTGGAATACTAGAAGATCGTAGGATAATAGAGTACTGTATAAATATTGGAATAGATGGTATTGAAGCTATTCATTCTAAACATAATTCAAAAGATGTTAAATATCTAATAAATGTTGCTAAACTTCATAAATTAATAATTACAGGTGGCTCAGATTGTCATGGTGAATTGATTAATGGAGAATATCTATTAAGTAAATATCATGTCAATTATTATAGCTTTTTAAATTACAGTATTTATAAAATATAAAACAAACAGTATAAATATTTAATTTAATAGTATAAACTTAATAATATATTAATAAAATCATATATTATATACAATATACGAATATAATCATTTGCTATTATTTTATAATGATATTTTAAATTATTAAAATATCAAATTTGACTTTCTCGAACAAATTTAAGTTTAATAAATATTCAAAACAATAAGTAGGCATTATAAGGCCTTAAAAGGGCTTGTGTTTAGCTTTCTGTTACTCATAGGGTTGTATGAGATAGCTTATTAAATCTGTTTATGGGCCAAAATAAAAGCTTTTTTTAAAAAAATAGTTGACAGATTTTAAATTATAAAATTCAATATAGGAACTTCATGATCCTCCTGTAAATAAACAGGATCATCGTGTAAACAAAATAGAAGTTTTGTTAAACCAAATAAATTTTAGTCATTTTAAATATACTTAAATTGTATTATATTTAAATAGGATTCTTATGACTTATATAGAATCCTATCATTAGTCACATAATAGATATTTTGTGACTAATGATAGGAAAAATAATAGAAAGAGGGATAAAATTGAACGAAATACCTATTATATTGGAAGATTATTTAAACTATATGGAAACTATTAAAGGCACTTCTCCTAATACTACTAAAGAGTATTTTTATGACCTACGTACTTTTTTTAGATTTATAAAATTTAGATATAAATTAGTTAAAGAAGATACCCCTTTTGATCAAATAGATATTAGTGATATAGATTTAGGCACAATAAAAAAAATTAACCTACAGGACCTACATGCTTTTATATCCTTTTCTGATAAACAGCTTGGAAATAATAATTATACTAAATCCAGAAAAGTTGCTAGTTTAAAATCCTTTTTTGATTACCTCCACTCTAAAGTGGACTTAATCGATAAAAACCCTGCTATTAACTTAGAGTTTCCAAAAACAGACAATAGGCATCCTGTATACCTCACTCTTGATGAATGTAAAGTTTTGTTAAATACTATTCTTGAAAATAAAAATGATTTTTTTAGAAAACGAGATTATGCTATTGTTATGCTTTTTCTCAACTGTGGCTTACGTTTATCTGAATTATCAAGTATTGATATGAATCGAATAAAAAAGGATACTTTAACCGTTATAGGTAAAGGTGCTAAAGAAAGAACCATATATTTGAATGACGCGTGTGTTAAAGCAATCCACGATTATATTAAAGTCAGACCTAATGATGCTATAGATAAAGATGCACTCTTTTTAAGTAAACGAAAACGTAGAATGAGCAATAGAGCTATCCAACATATGATAGATAAATATTTAGAAAGAGCAGGATTTGACACTCAAATTTACTCTACCCATAAATTAAGACATACTGCAGCTACATTAATGTACAAGCATGGGAATGTTGATATTAGGGCATTACAAGAAATACTAGGCCATGAAAATGTATCTACTACCCAAATATATACTCATATTGACGATGAAAGACTTAGACAAGCTATCAAAAGTAATCCTTTAGGCAATATTAACCTTAAAGATGATAAATAGAGATGGGACTAGTCCCATCTCTATTTATCATCTAATTATACTTATCTGGAATCCTTATAATATCTCCTGGATAAATTCTCACATCTTGCATATTATTAAACTCCCTTAATTCAAATACCATCTTTCTTACATCATAACCCTTTGGCATATATTTTTTTGCTATGCACCACAAAGTATCACCTTGTTCCACTTCTACTTCTATGTATTTTTCTTCATATATAGAGCTATATGCTCTATTACTAGTAAATATTACGAGTATGCATACAATTAAAATTATTAGAAATAATATAAAGGTAAAAAATCTAAATTTATTAACTATTCTATATTTTTTTCTACTTATCTTATTAATCATAATATCACCTCATACCATACATAAGTTCTAAACGTTTGTTCGTTATATACATTTTACCGAAACATTAGTTCTTTGTCAATAGTTTTTGTTAAAAATACGAACCCACGTTTGATTATTTTAAATCTATATGTTATAATAAGTTAAACTTAGAATGAATATATTTCAGCAACATGATAATTTGTCCATATTTAATTATATGTAATACGTGTCCAAAATATTATCTTTAATTGTGAGGTGTTTTTTATGTACGAAGATTTAAGTCAAAAGCAAATAGAAATACTACATTTCATTAAAAACCATATCCAAAGACAAGGCTATCCTCCATCAGTAAGGGAAATTTGTAAAGGTGTAAACTTAAAGTCAACTTCAACGGTTCATAGGCACTTGGAAATACTAGAGAATAAAGAATATATTAGAAAAGATCCTACTAAGCCTAGGGCTATTGAAATATTAAACAAAGATGATGATTCTCTGTTTACACCTAAAAAAACAGTTGATATCCCTATTATAGGTAAAGTAACCGCTGGTCAACCAATTTTGGCAATTGAACATATTGAGGATACTTTCCCCGTTCCTATTGAAATAGCAGAAAGAGGTTCTCTGTTCATGCTAAAAGTAGAAGGTGACAGCATGATTGATGCAGGAATATACAGCGATGATTTTGTTTTAGTAAAACAACAAAATGATGCTAATAATGGAGATATAGTAGTAGCATTAATTGAAGATGAAGCTACTGTAAAAACTTTTTATAAAGAAAAAGATCATATTCGTCTTCAACCAGAAAATACTTCCATGGAACCTATATTAACAAATTATGTTATAATTTTGGGAAAAGTAATTGGACTCTATAGAAAAATTTAAATAATCTATTAAAACAAAAAGAAGCTAGAATTAATAAACTAGCTTCTTTTTGTCAATTAAACTGTTATTTAATAGATTGTTTAAAGATACCAGAACTCCAAGTTTACAATGTTCATACGTTAAACCGCCTTGATAATATGCAAAATAAGGTTCTCTCATAGGACCATCAGCACTTAACTCAATAGATGAACCATCTACAAAACCTCCAGCTGCCATTATTACTTTTTCTTCATATCCAGGCATATCCCAAGGTATTGGTGTGACAAAAGAATCAACCGCTGAAGCCTCCTGAATACCTTTGCAGAATTCTATCACTCTATCAGGAGAATTAAATTTTATAGCTTGTATTATATCACTTCTATCATCTTCTACATCTGGTATTACTTCAAATCCTAATTCTTTATAAACTATTCCAACTAATAGAGCTCCTTTAATTGCCTCTGCTACTATATGAGGCGCTAAAAAAAGTCCCTGTAATGTTGTTCTAGTAGTTCCAAAAGTTAGTCCACAATCCTTTCCTAATCCAGGTGCTGTACTCCTATTTGCAACTTGTTCAACTAAATTGGTTTTCCCTACTATATATCCACCAGTTAAAGCTAAACCTCCTCCAGGGTTTTTTATCAGGGAACCTGCAATTATATCTGCCCCTACATCACCAGGCTCTAATTTTTCAACAAATTCTCCATAACAATTATCTACCATTATAATAATATCCTTGTTGTGTTGTTTTATTTTATTTATTGCAATTTCCATTTCATCAATAGATATGGCTTTTCTATCGCTATATCCTGTAGATCTTTGAATCAATAAAAGTTTAGTTTTTTCTGTGATACTGTTAATAACCTTTTCTATATCTATCTTTCCATTATTTAAAGGGATTTCTCTATATTTTATCCCATATTCCAATAAGGTCCCTTGTATATCCCCTTTTACTCCTATAACTTTTTGCAAAGTATCATATGGACTCCCAGTTATAGAAATAAACTCGTCACCAGGTCTTAAGAGCCCCGATAATGTTAAAGTAATAGCATGAGTCCCCGAAACTATTGTAGGCCTTACTAGAGCGTTCTCAGTATTAAATACATAGGAATAAATCTCTTCCACTTTATCTCTTCCTATATCTCCATACCCATATCCTGTAGTCCAATTAAAATCTGTGGAACTAAGTCTTGATTTTTGCATGCTATAAATTACTTTTAATTGATTATATTCTTTAATTTCCTGGATTTTATGAAATTTATCTTTTATCAATTCTTCTTTTCTATTAACGTAATCTATAACCTTTGGATTTATATTATATTCTTTACATAATATATTTATCGTATCCTTGTCCATGTTAAACCACCTCTCTAGTAAAAACGCTAAAGCCTCTGATATAATCAGAGACATCCGAGTAATTTAATCTATTCTTCTATAGATTTGTTACTCAAATCTATATATTGACTTGGAATAATAGTAGATATTGCATGTTTATAAATTAGTTGTTGCTTTCCTTCAGTTTCTAAAATAATAGTATAATTGTCAAATCCCTTCACTATTCCCCTTATTTGGTATCCATTTATTAAGTACACAGTAAGACTTGAATTTTCTTTTCTTGCCTTATTCAAAAAAACATCTTGTAAATTGATATTTCCTTTCATATTACATCCTCCTTCAGTTATATTTGTAATAATTTTAAAATATAATCAGCTAAATACTTGCTAATAGCATCTATAGAATCAAACTTATCCACATTAATCCACTTTATTCTATCGTCCCTTTTAAACCAGGTCAATTGTCTTTTGGCAAATCTTCTAGTATTTCTTTTTAGTACTTCTATGGTTTCATATAAATCCATATTTCCTTCCAAGTAATTAATAATTTCTTTATAACCAATTGCCTGCATAGAGGTTAGATCCTTTGTATATCCCATATCCATTAGCATTTTTACTTCATCTACTAAACCTTCATCTATCATAATATCAACCCTTTTATTTATTCTAGAGTATAGTTTAGCTCTATCCATAGTAAACCCAATCATTACTAAGTTATACTTATCTGTTTCCTTTCTAAAATTCTTATTATAATAGGACATAGGCTTACCAGTCTCATGTAATACTTCTAAAGCTCTAATTATTCTTTTTGTATCATTAATATTAATACGTCTTGCCGAAATAGGGTCTACTTTCATTAATTCTTCATATAAGTATTGATTGCCATATTTATCTGCTATATTATAATATTTTTCTCTAAGTTCTTCATTTGGTTTTACTTGAGTAAATTTTAATTCATATACTATAGAATTAATATATAGCCCTGTCCCTCCCACTAGCATTGGAATATTACCTTTATTGTTAATCCTTTTTATATAATCACAAGCTGTTTTTTTAAAATCTGCAACTGTAAACTCCTCATCTGGATACACAATATCTATTAAATAGTGGGGTATATTATCCATCTCATCTTTAGTAATCTTAGCTGTTCCAATGTCCATATATTTATATATTTGCATTGAATCAGCGGAAATAATTTCACCTTTTATTCTATTAGCTAACTGTATAGATATATCTGTTTTACCAACTGCAGTTGGCCCTAACAACACTATTAAATTATCTTTTTTTCCCATTATATCATCCTTTACATGATTCTTTTAAATTCTTTTTCTAAATTTTTTCTTGATATCTGTATAATTGTTGGGCGTCCATGGGGACAAGTATAGGGATTAGCTGTATTTCCTAATTGTCTTATCAAACTATTTATTTCAATATCCTTAATCTTGTCACCACTTTTAATAGCTTCAGTACAAGCTATTTTCATTATTTTATCTAATCTAACTTCATAACTACTCTTAATATCATGATTTATAGAATCTATTAATTCTAAAAACAAACGCTTAGTTTGAGGCTTACCAAACAACATAGGTACACCTCTAATAATAACACTATTAGTTCCAAACTCCTCTACAATAAAACCCAGTCTATTAAATAATTCTATATTATCCTTAACTATTTCAATTTCCGTATTAGTTAACTCTAGGACTTCAGGAGTTAATAGATGTTGAATGGCCACTTCTTCCCTTTCATATTCACTTTTATATTTTTCAAACATAATTCTTTCATGAGCAGCATGTTGATCTATAATTAATAGATTATCAAGTAAAATATCTTCTAATAATATATAAGTAGAAAAAAGTATGCCTATAGGTCTTGATCTTTTTAAAACATCCTTTAACTTATTTATATTTTTTTTACCATCTTGTGATTCATAATCTACTATCTGTTTTTCATCTATATTGTTTATATTAATATACTCTGGTCCATAATTTAATGGGGATTCTGCTATCTTATCTTTATTATTTAAGTTTCTAATTTTTTCATCAATTCTATCATGGAGCTCATCTTCATTTAAATTGATTATATTAGGCTCATAGTTTTCATCTTTTTTTGGTATAATTTCCTCATATAATAATGGAATTTGCTTTTTATTATTATTTACTTCTTTTGCTCCAAAAAATGCTTTTGGAATAGATAGATTTTTTCTAAGCTGAGAATCAATAATATAATCTAATCTTTCATCTAATTTATTTTGATTTACAAATTTTATTTGTTGTTTAGTAGGATGGATATTTACATCAATAAAAGATGGATCTATATCAATGAATAATATAAACACTGGAAACTTATTAATTGGTATTATAGTTCTATATTTACTTTCTATCAAATTTGAAATATGATTATTATCAATATATCTATTATTGACATATATATATTGATGTCTCCTATTATTTCTGTAAAAAGTATTGTTAGATATATAACCATAAATCCTAAAATCCCCATCTTCATACTCTATTGTTAACAAATTGTCGCTGAAATCTTTTCCCAATAAGGTATATATGTTTGTAAATATATCATTATTATCCCCAGTTTGAAATATAATCTTATTATCTCTAATATATTTTATAGCTATACCAGGATTACCCAAAGCTAATTTATATATTATATCATTTACATGGTTAGCCTCTGATATATCAGACTTTAAAAATTTTCTTCTTACAGGAAGATTATAAAATAGATCTCTGATAATCATAGTTGTCCCTTTAGGGCATCCTACAGGTTTTTTATCAATTATATTTCCTTCTTCTACAAAAGCTTGAATTCCAAATTCATCTTTATCTGTTTTAGTCAATACTTCAACCTTAGATACTGTAGATATGCTAGATAAAGCTTCCCCTCTAAATCCAAAAGACATAATTCGATAAAGATCGTCTGCATTTGATAATTTACTAGTAGAATGACGTTTAAATGCAATCTCTAAATCATCTTCTAAGATTCCATCACCATCATCTGTAATTCTAATATATGATTTACCTCCTTGTTTTATTTCTACAGTAATATTTGAAGAATTTGCATCTAAAGAGTTTTCTACTAATTCCTTAACCACAGAAGATGGTCTATCTATTATTTCACCAGCGGCAATCTTTTGAATTGTTTTTTCATCTAATATTTTAATTTTTCTCATCTTATGCCTTCTCCTTTAGTCTCTTAGCTTCCTCGGTTAATTCATATAATATATTAATAGCTTCTATTGGAGTTATTTTTGATACATCAATTTTATTTATCCTATCAATAAAATAATCTTTTTGATAATCTTTAATATTCATTTGTTTATTAGAATTTTTTTCTTTTTTATGCATAGAAAAATTATGACTATTTTCAATTTGATGTAATACCTCATTAGCTCGGTCAATTATTGCATCGTTAATTCCAGCTAGTTTAGCTACTTCTATTCCATAGCTCCTATTAGTAGCACCTTCAACAATCTTTCTAAGAAATATTATTTCTTCTCCTCTTTCTTCAACTAATATAGTTAGATTTTTTATTCCCTTAATCTCTTTTTCTAATTCCGTTAGCTCATGATAATGTGTTGCAAACAAAGTTTTAGCTTTTATATTATTTGCAATATACTCAACAATTGCCCAAGCAATACTTAAACCGTCATAAGTACTAGTACCCCTACCTACCTCATCTAATATTATTAAACTATTTTTTGTTGCATTCTTGATAATATTAGAAACCTCGTTCATCTCTACCATAAAAGTACTTTCCCCTTGGGATAAATTATCTGAAGCACCTATTCGAGTAAATATTCTATCTACAATTCCCATATTAGCAGCCTTTGCAGGCACAAAGGAACCTGTCTGAGCCATTAAAGCAATAATTGCTACTTGTCTCATATAAGTAGATTTCCCAGCCATATTAGGGCCTGTTATTATCTGTATTCTATTGGCATTCATATCCAAATAGGTATCATTAGGAACAAACATTTCATTTTCAATGGTGGTTTCCACCACTGGATGTCTTCCTCCTACTATATGGATTATCCCTTCATCATTTATCTGTGGTCTTATATAATCATTCTCATATGCAACTTGCGCAAAAGAATTTAATACATCAATTTGAGAAATTAATTTACTAGCCTTTTGTATTCTATAAGTATCTGATTTTACTCTCTCCCTTATTTCTTGGAATATCCTATACTCTATTTCTACCATCTTGTCCTCTGCACCAACAATTTTATCTTCTATATCTTTTAATTCATCTGTAATAAATCTTTCAGAATTGGTTAAAGTTTGCCTTCTAATAAAATGCTTTGGAACTAAGTTCAAATTTGAGTTGGTTACCTCAAAGAAATAACCGGTTTTTTTATTAAAACCAATTTTTAAATTTTTTATTCCAGTTGTTTCTTTTTCTTTTCTTTCCAGTTTTGCAAGCCATTGCTTTCCATTGGTACTTGCTTTCTTTAATTCATCAAGTTCTGGGTTATAACCCTCTTTTATTAATCCCCCTTCTTTTATAGATATTGGAGGATTATCTACAATAGATTTATTAATTAAATCATAAATATCCTTCATGGGATCTATGGCCATACCTATTTCTCTAAAATTTTTTTGTTTAGATTCTAATAGTAGCTTTTTTAACTCAGGTATCTTTCCTATAGAACTTTTTAGAGATACTAAATCTCTAGCATTACAATTTCCATAAGATATCTTTCCAACTAAACGCTCCAAATCATATATATAATTTAAACAAACTCTTACCTGATCCATTAATATAATATCATTTACAAAATGTTCCACAATATCCTGCCTTTTTTTTATTTCCTTTATATTTATCAAAGGCTGTTCTAACCATTTCTTTAAAAGTCTTCCTCCCATAGCAGTTGAAGTTTTATCTAAAACTCCTATTAATGAACCCTTCTTCTCCCTACTCATAATAGTTTCATGAATTTCTAAATTAGTACGAGTATTTATATCTAATATCATATATTCTTCTGGTTCGTAATAATTCAGCTGAATAATATGTTCAAGAGAATCTTTTTGAGTATTATACAAGTAATCTATTAATATCCCAGTAGATATAATAGAGTATACTTTGTTTTTTATTCCAATTGTATTCAAATTATTAATCTTAAAATGAGACAAAATAAGCTCTATCCAATCCTTTTGAGCAATAAATTTATCATCATATAAATTTATGAAAGGATTTAATCTGTTTTCTATAAACTTTGTAATTTTCTTGTTTTTCATAAAAATTTTATTAGCTATCATCTCTGATGGAGATATCTTACCTAACTCATCTAGCACAAATGTATAAGAGCTTTCCTCATTTCCAATATATTCCGTTGTATACATTTCTCCAGTAGTAGTATCTACATAAGATATGCCCACTCCTATATTATCTAGATAAATAGAAACCAAATAGTTGTTAGATTTTTCATCTAATACGTTTAAATCTGATATAGTTCCAGGGGTTACTATTCTAATAACATCTCTTTTTACTAATCCTTTTGCTACAGACGGATCTTCTAATTGTTCACATATAGCAACTTTATATCCTTTTTCTACTAACTTCGATATATAGGAGTCAGATACATGGTGGGGGATACCACACATAGGTGCTTTTTTATCTCCACCACAATCCCTTTGAGTTAATGCTATTTCTAATTCTTTAGAAGCCACAATGGCATCATCAAAAAACATCTCATAAAAATCTCCAAGTCTAAAAAAAAGAATTGTATCAGGATACTTTTCTTTAATTGTTATATATTGTTTCATCATTGGTGTTAAATTTTCCAATGTTATAACCTCCATATTAAACTAAATAACCCTCTAATGTAAAAGTTTTTATCTTGTCTATTCTTACATCTACCAACTGCCCTATTAATTCTCTATTGCCTTTAAAATGGATTAATTTACCTGTTCTAGTCCTACCAGTCAGCATATTTGGATCATTTTTGCTAACTTCTTCTACTAGTACTTCTACAATTTTATTCTCGTAATTAAGATTTTTCTCATAAAAAATTGGATATAGTGTGTCTAACAATTTTTGAAATCTATTATGTTTAATTTCATCTGGTACTTGATTTTCCATATTAGCAGCAATAGTTCCTTCCCTAATAGAATATAAAAAGGTAAAGGCTGAATCATATCTAACTTCCTTAACTAAATCCAATGTTTCTTCAAAATCTTCCTCCCTTTCCCCTGGAAATCCAACTATAATATCTGTTGATATGGCAATGTTAGGGATAGCTTTCCTAATTTTATCTATAAGTAGCAAATATTCTTCTCTAGTATACTTCCTATTCATTGCTTTTAGTATTTTATTGCTACCAGACTGTACAGGTAGATGTAAATGCTCACATACCTTATCTAAACTAGCCATTGCCTCTATTAATTCATCTGATAAATCTTTAGGGTGTGAAGTCATAAATCTTATTCTTTCTAACCCTTCTATTTTATTTATTTCTCTTAATAATTTAGCAAAAGAATAATTATAATTTAAAGTTTTACCATAGGAATTTACATTTTGTCCTAATAAGGTTATCTCTTTATATCCTTTACTTGTCAACTCTTTGATTTCATTTATTATATTTTTAGGCTCCCTGCTTTTTTCTCGTCCCCTTGTATAGGGAACTATACAATAGGTACAAAAATTATTACACCCATACATTATGTTAACAAAAGCTTTATAAGAATACATGCGATTAGCATTAATATCTTCAACAATCTCTCGGCTATCTTCTATTATATCAACTATTGTATCTCCTGTTTGCTCATATCTATGGATTAGCTGAGGTAACTTATGGATATTGTTTGTTCCAAATATTATATCCACATGTTTATACTTAGATAATATAATTTCTCTTATCTCCTCCCTTTGCATCATACAACCGCAAAGGGCAATTATCAAATCTGGATTCTGTCTTTTTAATCCTTTTAAGGCTCCTAATTGACCATAAACCTTTAGTTCAGCGTTTTCCCTAACAAGACATGTATTATATACAATAAAATCACTATCTTCTTTTGTATCTGTCCAAACATATCCTAAATCTTCCAGTAACCAGGATATTTTTTCAGAATCATGTTCATTCATTTGACAACCATAGGTTATTATGTGATAGTATTTTTGTTTATTTTTCTTCATTTGTAAATCCTCCTAAAAAACTAGTTATAATCATTATAACAAAAATCTAAAAAAAAAGAACCATGCAAATTAAAAAGATTAAGTAAATAGTAGTATCTATTATATATGTATAATTACTAGAAGTCTACTCTTGCAAAAAACAATAATTTTTAACAAAAAAATAGCCCAATAGATAAATAGGCTATTTTCTTACAATATTTTAACTAAATTAAACTACTAATCTTCTTGAATAAGTACATTTTCATAAAGTTCACATATCTCAAAACTACACAATCCTTGAATGTTATTTATACATGTTATAGCTCCACACCTTTTATATTTTCCCCTTTTCTTCTCTTTAATAGCACCAATAGATTTTTTCATATTTATCTACCCCTTTGTATCTATTTAACAAAAATTATACTACTAAATCAAAGAGATTGCAAGTATTATTATTTTTATTGCATATTTTTGATATATTAATCGCTCTTTGTGGAGTTTTAGTATAAAATTTGCAAGTATTATACTTATTTTTTTCATTTATCCTTTATTTGTTTTGAATATTCTACGAATAAAACTTTCGTTATTTTCCATCCTCTTTATTTTATCTTTTAATTCTGCTACCTGATAAGATTTTTCCTTTATTTTCATCTTCAATTTTGCATTTTCGCATATTAAGACATCTCTTTCTTTACTATTTAACTCCTTTCTTAAATTTATTATTTCCTCTTTTAATGCTTCAATTTTTTCCACACTATGTTCAGTGTTTTCATTAAGTATTCTAGTTAGTTCATCAAATATTTCTATATACAGGTTTGAACTAATATCTTTAGCTAATTGAATAGAATCTATCTTATCCTGAGAACTAATATTAGTTAAAACTACTTCTTCATTGGAAGTTATCAATAGTTCTGGTGAATTCATTATCAACTTGATTTGTTTATTACTAAACCCTTGTTCTTGTAAGGATTTGATATACTGAAATAATTCAATTTCTTTATAAGTATAATACCTATGATTAGATTCATTTCTTGGTATCTCTAATTCAAACTCTTTTTCGTAATATCTAAGCACATGAGGAGGGTAGCTTGTAATTTCAGCTACTTCAGATATACTATATTGTTTATCTACTTCTAACATAATTTAACCCCCTTTTTAATGGCTATATTATTAATATTCTTTAATGACTTTAAAATTCCTTTATCTAAACTAGATTTTTAATTAGCAAATATTGATAAAATATATTAATTATCATCATATAGTAATACTTATCTAACAAAAGGGCTGATATTTTTTAAATATCAGCCCTTTTTTGACTATAATTGAATATCACTTTCTAATAATTTTATGAGTAATTTTACCGAATCCAAAATATCTTTCTTTGAAGCAGTTTCAATGGTTGAATGCACATATCTTGTGGGTATAGATATGGCCCCAGTAGGTACACCTTCTTTGGTCAAGTGAATAGCCCCTGAATCTGTGCCACCATGTTCTAGCACTTCCATTTGATAAGGTATATCATTATTTCTAGCTATATTAACCATATGTTCTCTAAGTTTTGGATGAGTTATTATGGAATTATCTTTTATTTTTATAGCAGTGCCTTCATTTAAACCAACTGCAAAAGTTTTAGCTTTAGGTGTATCTCCGCTACCAGTAACATCTATAGCTATTCCAATATCTGGCTCAACCTTAAAAGCAGAGGTTTTTGCACCCCTTAATCCCACTTCTTCCTGCACAGTAAACACAAAGTATAAGTCGTTTTTAGGGTTTTTTATCCCTTTAATAGCCTCTATAGCAACATAACAGCCAACCCTATCGTCTAAATATCTCGTATGTATAACATTGTCATTTTCACTATAATCTGGTTTATATATACATATATCTCCTATATTAACTAAGTTTTCAGCTTCTTCTTTGTTATTAACACCTATATCTATAAACATATTAGATAATTTTAGCTTAGAAATATCTTCTATTGGTTCCACATAAACTACTCCTACCCTTCCATTTTCAAAAATTACCTTTTGGCTCATCAAAATATATGGAGATATGCCACCAACATTTGTAAACCTTAAAAATCCATCTTTATCAATATCCGTAATCATAAGTCCAATTTGATCCATATGGGCTGCTATCATTATTTTTTTACCATTACCTTTTTTCCTTGCAATTAAATTTCCTAAGCTATCTACCTCTATCTTATCAACATAGTCCTCTATCTGTTCTTTGATGTAGATTCTAATATTATCTTCATTGCCTGAAGGTCCATAAGTAGTGACTAATTCTTCCATGAGCTGACTATTGAATTTCATATTAAAGTTCCCCCTTTTCATATTCTAATAATATAGTTTTTAATAATTTATAGGTGTTTTCATAATCTTGTTTACTCATGACTGAAGTTGGTGAATGAATATTTCTACAAGGTACAGATATAGTCGCAGTCACAGAGCCTTCTTTAGTAGTATGTATTTTACCAGAATCATTTCCTCCCATTGACGATTTTCTGTATTGATAAGGTATATGATTTTCTTCAGCTATTTTAGTGATTCGTTTCCTAAATTCCATATCAAATAAGGTTGTTCGATCCATCAATGAAATAGCAGGCCCTTTATTCAAATGGGTTGGTATTAAATGAGAATCAAGTTTAGGAATATCATAACAAAGGGTTCCTTCAAGTATTATACTCAAATCTGGTTCTACAGTATATGCAACAGGTCCAGCTCCTACTAACCCTACCTCTTCCATAACAGTAAATACACCATAAAAACCAATATCTTCAATTTCTTTGATTAATTCAATCAATAGACTACAACCCACCCGGTTGTCCAAAGCTTTAGCTTTTACAAGTTTATCACCAAATTCTACATATTGGCTATTAAATATTACATAATCTCCTATAGAGACTAATTTTTCCCCTTCCGTTTTATTATTCACACCTATATCTATATATAGTTGTTCAATTTCCAATGCATTTTGCCATTCTTCCCTTTTTTGAAGATGGATAGGTTTTGCACCTATAACGCCTAATACTTTATTATCACCTATAAGTACTGGTTTAGACACTAATATTCTCTTATCAATACCACCTACAGTGGTAAATTTTAACAAACCCATATCATCTATATCCGTGATCATCAATCCTACTTCATCCATATGAGCTGTTATCATCAATTTCTTGGGATTATCTTTTCCTTTTTTATAAGCAATAATATTGCCTAATCTATCTACTTTTATATCATCAACAAAATCCTGTATTTCATCTAATATAATATTTCTTACTTCTTTTTCATTCCCAGATACCCCCGAGGCTTCTGTTAGTTTTTTTAATAACATAATAACCCCTCCAAATTTGTATTTGTGATAGTTGTTATGAAAAACGCCAATAATTTTGCGGTATTTTTTATATCCAATATATCTACAACTTCAACGGATGTATGCATATATCTCAATGGTATAGACAAACAAAGGGTAGGTATACCTTCCCTTGTAATTTGAATAGCTCTACCATCGGTTCCAGTTGGACCTGGGGCGATTTCATATTGAAAAGGAATATTATAATCTTTAGCAACATCAACTAGTTTTTTTCTTAATCCTGGATGTATATTTCCTCCTATAGTTATCCCTGGACCTTTTCCCATTTCTAAAGTATCAGTTTTAGATAACTCTGGTGTAGCACCAAAACCTACATCAATAGCTATTCCTATATGGGGGTTTATACCATAGGCACTTGTAAAAGCCCCTCGTACCCCTACTTCCTCTTGTACAGTAGACACAAAGTAAACGTCTGGTTCATGCTGTAATCTTGATAATTCCTTGATACATTCATACATAGCTGCAACTCCTGCTTTATCATCTAAAGCTCTTGCCGTTATTCTATTTCCTTGCAAAGTTTTAAAATCCCTTCTTATAGATATAGTATCTCCTATACTAATTAAATTCATCAATTGTTCTTTAGTAAATCCTACATCTATCGTCATATCTTCTATTTTAATAGCTCTATCAATCTCATCTTTTTCTTGAAGATGAGGAGGTTTTGAACCTATTACTCCAAAAAGGTTTTCCTTACCATGAACTATTACTTCTTGTCCTAAAATTGTTCTTGGATCTATACCACCAATACTTGTAAATCTAATAAATCCATTTTCTTCTATATGTTTTACCATTAATCCTATTTCATCCATATGTGCTGCTAACATTACTTTTATATTTCCTTTATTATTATATCCCTTTTTTAAAGCTATAATATTGCCTAATTTATCAACCACAATATCATCTGTAAACTCCTTAAAAACTGGCATAATAATTCCCTCTAGTCTATATTCATCTCCAGATATACTATTAGTATTACACAAAGCTTCTAATAATTCTTTAATATCCAATCTAATCCCCCCTTGTACAATTAAAAATTGTATGACAATTATATTAAATATTTATATCTACTAATTAATTTTTTTATAAAAAAAAGTTCTAACAGACCTAAAATTATATCTTTCAGGTAATATTATTTGCTCAGTACTCCCTACAAACAATATACCATCATCACTTAAACTTTTATGAAACTTTTTATACAGCAAATCCTTAGCTTCATCTGTAAAATATATCATAACATTTCTACAAGTGATTAAATCCATATTAACTGGAAAAGGATCCTTTAATAAATCAATTTTTTTAAAAATTACTTGGTTTTTTATGATTTCTTTTATTTTAAAGGAACTTCCTAATTTATCAAAATACTTTACTTTAAATTCATCAGGTAAATTAACTAAAGACTTCTCACTATATATTCCTAAATTGGCTTTTTCTATTGCTCCATCATCTATATCAGAAGCCAAAACTTTAATATCTTTTAAATCAAAAAACTTAGATAATAACATCACTAGAGAATAAGGCTCTTCTCCAGTTGAACAAGCAGAACTCCATACTTTTAAAGGCTTCCCTGTATCCTCTATCAACTTAGGCAATATTTCCTTTTCTAATATATGCCATTGAGCTGGATTCCTATAAAATTCGGAGACATTTATCGTTAAATAATTGATAAACTGGTCTAATAAATCCTTGTTTGATTTTAATGCTGAAAAATATTCATCAAAATCATTAAAACCGTTCCTATTCATTAATGAAATAATCCTTCTTTTCATCTGTTTTTCCTTATAATAGTTAATGTCTATATTGATCAATTTATTAATATTTTTTTTAAAAATTTCATACTTATCCATATAGGCCCCCTAAAGAAATATTATTATATGCTATTAAAAAATTTCTGTGGAAAACCACAGAAGTAATATATAATAGGTTTTGATGTATTTGATTTCTGTACACTAAAATAAGCAAAATACACCAAAACCTTTGCATTGCTATTTATTCTTAATAATATCTTCAATTTTTACATCTAAATCTTTGTTTTCTAATTCTTCAATATCTTCCTCAGATTCTTCTACTTCTTTTATACTCAAACTTATTCTTTCATTTTTTGGATTAATATCAATAATTTTTACTTTAACTTTTTGACCAACTTCTAATCTATCTGAAGGTTTGTCCACATGTTCCTTAGCTATTTGAGATACATGAACTAATCCATCAACACCTTCTTCTAATCTAACGAAAGCTCCAAAATCTAATATATTCACTACCTTACCTTCTACAATATCTCCAACCTTTCTATTTTCAATAAACACATCCCATGGCTGTGGTAGTGTTTGTTTTAAACCTAAAGATATTCTATTCCGTTCTTTATCAAAATCTAAAATTTGAACTTCAACTGTTTCTCCAACATTTACAACTTCAGATGGATGTTCAATTCTAAACCAAGACAAATCAGAAATATGGATTAAACCATCTAAACCACCTAAATCTACAAAAGCTCCAAAATCTGTTAATCTTGCAACTTTCCCTTCTATTATTTTCCCAATTTCAAGACTATTCCATAATTCTTCTCTCTTCTTTTCCAACTTTTCCTCTTCAATTACTCTACTAGAAAGAATTACCCTTTTTTTATTCCTATCAAAATCTATAATCTTTGCTTTTAAAGTTTTTCCATTATATGCACTTAAATCTTCAACATAATCTACGGATATTTGAGAAGCTGGCATAAAAGCTCTAACACCATTAATTGTTACCGATAATCCACCTTTAACATCAGTTAATACCTTGCATTCTACTTCTTCTTGTTTTTCAAAACTTTCTTCTAATCTATCCCAACCCCTTATGGTTTCTAGTCTCCTAGTAGACAATACCACATTTCCTTCTCCATCATCTAATCTAACCACGTATACTTCTATTTCATCCCCTTCTTTAAAAAGATCTTTAGGTTTTACATTAGGATCGTTAGACAATTCTTCTTTTTCAATTATACCGTCTGATTTATAATTTATATTTACCATAACTTCTTCATCTGTTACATATATTACTTTACCTTTAACTATATCCCCTCTATGGATATTTACAAGGGAACTTTCTATCGCCTCCATTATCTCATTATTTTCATTATTATTATTCATAATATCAACAACCTCCTTAATTATCCAATCAGGTGTAGAAGCACCTGCAGTTATTCCTATTGTATTAAATTTAGATAGCTCTTGTAAAGGTAAATCTTCAGATATTTCGATATGATATACATTATTGCAATATTTTTTACTTATTTCCACTAATTTGTTAGTATTAGAGCTATGATACCCTCCTATAACTATCATTGCATCTACTTTTTTTGCCAATTTTTCAGCTGCTGTTTGTCTTAAGTTAGTAGCATTGCAAATAGTATTAAATATTTTAACATCTTTCCCTTTATCTTTTATTATACTAGAAATTTTATCAAATTTATCTAAAGTATTTGTAGTTTGTGACACTACACATATTTTATCGTATTCTGGAAGAATTTCTGCTTCCTTTTTAGTATTTACTATTATACCATCATTATTACACCATCCATTAATTCCAATTACTTCAGGATGATTCTTATCTCCAATTATTATTACTTTATAACCATCATCATAATACTTTTTTACCCTTTTATGAATAGCTTTTACATAAGGACATGTACAATCTATTAACTTTAATTTAGATTCTTCTATTTTCTTTTCTACTATATAGGAAACTCCATGAGATCTAATAATAACTTTTCCCTCTTTTAAATTATCAGTATTATCTATTACTTTTAAACCCTTACTACTAAAATTTTCAACCACTTGAGGATTATGGACCAATGGCCCTAATGAATAAACATTAGTATCCCCTCGGTTATTCACTATATCAGTTGCAATATCAACTGCACGCTTCACTCCAAAACAAAATCCAGCGTGTTCTGCAATATATAATTTCACATCTTTCCCTCCTACGATTTTTTTAGTGAATATATGGTCTTCATAATATCTTTACTTATTTCCAAATAATCTTCTGCTTCAAGCTGTTGGTCATAATATTCATCAAAATATATAGGTTCTCCTATATTTATTACTATTTTACTAAATAATTTATATTCAGAGTCAATAAATACGGGAATTACTGGTGATTTGCTCTTTATACTGATAAGAGCTATACCAGGTTTAGTATTATCTAAATCCATCTCCTGTACCCTAGTGCCTTCTGGAAATATTCCCAGCACTTGTCCCTGTTTTAATACTCTAAAGGATTTTTTTATTGCACCTATGTCTGAACCTTTTCTATCAACTGGAAATGCACCTAAAGCTGTTATCAATTTTGCGATAAATTTATTTTCAAATAATTCCTTTTTTGCCATAAATATAATTGGTCTAGGAAAAACTATCCCCAATATAATAGGATCTAGATTGCTTTTATGATTAGAACAAAGAACTATAGGTCCCTCTTTCGGAACATTTTCCTTACCATTGACTTCTATCCTAAAAATTATCCTAAAAACTATATTTGCAATAACTCTTGCAACACGATAGAAATACAATTAGTTACCTCCCTTCAATTATATTTATTATTTTATTAACAACCTCACAAATAGTCATATTAGTTGTATCAATTTCATAGGCATCCTTTGCTTTTTTAAGAGGAGCAAACTCCCTAGTACTATCTATCCTGTCCCTTTCTTTTATTTCTTTAAGAATTTGTTCATAATTTACGTTTTTTTCTCCTTTTGACAAAAGTTCTTTATACCTTCTATTGGCTCTTTCCTCTACAGAAGCAGTAATAAAAAATTTAAAATTAGCATTGGGCAATACCACTGTTCCAATATCCCTACCATCCATGATTACATTAGATACATGAGATAATTTTCGTTGTATTTTTACCATTTCTCTACGTACTTCTTTAATTTTTGCTATATCTGACACATGCAGATTTATCCTATTTTCTCTAATCTCTTTATCAACCCTTATCCCATCTAAATAAATATGGTTATCATTAAATGTTATAGATGTTTTTGCTAAAATATCCAAAATTTTATCCACATCATTAATATCTATACCCTCTTCTAAAACCTTTAGTGTTAATGCCCTATACATAGCACCAGTATCGATATATTCTAATTTTAAAACATTTGCAATTTTTTTAGATATAGTACTTTTGCCTGCTCCTGCAGGGCCGTCTATAGCAACGACTAATCTTTCTATCATTATTATCCTCCTTACAAAATAATAACCACCTATTGGTGGCATTGTTGTTTTATTTACTTAAATCAGGTCTCAATGTTTTCGCCCCTTTAAGATATACGTGGTTCACATCTTTTTGTTTTAAACCACCTTGATAAAATATCATAACCCTAATACACTTCTCTAAGCTATTGGACACTTCCATCTCATTGAAACACATCAAACCACATTGAGTATATCCCAACAATCTTGCGGCCTTAGCAGGGTATTCAGCATCTAAATCTTTCGTCGATGAAAACAGTATACAGATTACATTATCTATATTCAAATTGTTTTTTTCTTCTATGTCTATAAGTAATTCTTGAGTAGCCTCTAATATTTTATCTTTTTTATTTTCCTCAACTGTTATAGCCCCTCTTATTGAAACTATATGCAATTTTATCACTTCCTCTAATAATTATATATTAAAAACTTCAATCAAACAAGTTATTTTAACTTAACTCTACTTAATATTTCTATGCTTTGAAAAGTAATTACAGTTGTATCTAATTTAGGTGTTTCAACATTTTTACTTACACCAATTACTTTCACTTTTAATTGATCATCATATTTTGTTCCGTCAATTTCTATTATATCATTATTACGTACATAAATTTTTACTTCATCATTATAAAATTCACCAATAGGTTCTCCATTTAATAGAATCTTTATATCCTCATGATTTTGAGTCATGTTTTTCAATACAATTATACCTTTTTCATTTATTTTTTCATCATTAAGAGTCAATAGCTTATTATTTCTTATCATATTATAAGTATAATGATCATAGTCACTACTATAACTTAAAAATTGAACAGTCAATAATAATATAAAGCACGATAAAAACAATAAAAATATTAATTTTTCAACTTTATTAAACAGGGATTTCATAACAACCTCCTGATTTATTGTTAATAATAATCTATGCTTATTATTAACAAATAATGAGATTGTTATGAAATTATTTTTAAACATTAATACCTGCTAAATACCCAGTTGAATAGGCGATTTGTAGATTATAACCACCTGTTAATGCATCTACATCAATAATTTCACCAGCAAAATATAATCCTGGAACTAGTTTTGATTCCATAGTAGATGGGTCTATTTCTTTTGTAGACACACCTCCAGAAGTAACTATAGCTTCTTCTATAGGGCGGAATTTCTTAAAAGTCAAAGATAAATCTTTTATTGTATTTACCAACCTTATTCTTTCACTTTTAGTAATTTGATTAATAATTTTTTCCTCATCTATCTTCGCTTTTCTTATTACTACTGGTATTAGTTTTTTTGGCAGTAAGTCATATAATCCATTTTTTATTTGTTTGTTCTTATATACCTCAAAATCCCTTAATATCCTTGCATCTAATTTTTCTATTGATAAAGCTGGCTTTAAATCTATAGAAAATTTTATATTTTTATCTTCGTATTTATTTATATAATTGCTCATAGTTAAAGCTACAGGACCAGAAATCCCATAATGAGTAAATACCATCTCTCCAAACTCTTCATGAATTTTATTGTGCCCAATATAAGAAGTTAATAAAATATTTTTTAAAGACAAGCCTTGTAAATCTTTTATCCAAGGTTCCTCAATTTCTATAGGTACTAAAGACGGTTTTAAAGGTACTATTTTGTGACCAAATTTTTGAGCAAATTTATAACCATCTCCAGTAGAACCAGTTAAAGGATAGGATTTCCCACCTGTTGCTAATATTAATTTTTTAAATCTTAAAACATTTCCATCTTGTAGCTTTACAATAAAACTCTCATTGTCTTTGTTTACATCTTCTACATTTCTATTTAATAATATATTAACATTTTTATCTGCTAAAAATTTTTCAAAGACCTTGATAACATCACTAGATTTATCTGTAAAAGGAAAAACTCTATTACCTCTCTCCACCTTCATACTTAAACCATATGATCTTAATAAACTCATTATGCTTTCATTTGTAAAGGAATAAAATCCACTATATAAGAAATCCCCATTAGTAACAATATTATTAAAAAAGTTTTCTATTGAAGAAGCATTGGTAATATTACATCTACCTTTACCAGTAATAAATAACTTTTTCCCTATTTTATTATTCTTTTCAATCAAGATTACATCTTTTCCTCTAGAACTAGCAAATCCAGCAGCTATTATACCTGCTGGGCCTCCACCGATTACGCCAATCTTATCTGACATTTTTTAAACACTCCTTTAAATGGCATGTATCGTTTAATACTTTAAGTACTGGATTATATTCTCTAAACTCAATGATGGTTAACCCTACATTTCCTATTGTTAAATTTTTAAAATGGGTTAAATCCATACCCAATAGCCCTAATATAATTGTTTTTATAGTTGCATTATGAGACACCACAAGTAAATTATGATCATCTTTATTTTCTTGGATAATCTTCTCAATACCTTTCATAGCCCTAATTTGTAGTATTTCTAAAGTTTCTGCACCTTCTATATTAAGTTTTTCTGGATTACTTCTCCAAATTTCCATCTCCCGATGAAAATTTTCTACCATTTCATCGTCAGTTAAACCCTCCCAAATTCCAAAAGCTATTTCCCTAAATTCCTTCATGGGAACTGCCTTTAATCCCATTTTATCGCCTATTATTTTAGCAGTAATATAGGCTCTTTCAAGATCACTTGAATATATCCTATCTATTTTTTCTCCAACTAATCTATTTCCAATTAAATGGGCCTGCTTTATCCCCCTATTCGTAAGGGGGATGTCTTTTTGTCCTTGTATTTTCTTTACTATATTCCATTGTGATTCACCATGTCGTACTAGATAAATTTTTTTCATTTTATTTTCCTCCGTTTATCTATTTTGTGTAATGTCATTTAATATTATAGCAGAATTATATATTGTTTGTTAGTTTATCATTTATGATAATATTTTTTATGAGTATATAAAGAAAACTAAATTGCCTACGGCAATTTAGTTTTAACTTTTATTTTTATTATTGGTATCATACACACTATGTTTTTTCCAAATCTTTTCTAAATCCTCAAAATAGGTAGTTATATCATCTTTCTTTTCCATGCCAAGGGCGACAATAAAAGCATTTATTAAGCTCATAGGCGCTACTAAAGAATCTACAAAAGATAACATACTACTGCTAGCAATTAAGGTTACATCTGCATATTGAGCTGCAGGTGAAACTAAACTATCAGTTATACCTATAATACTACAACCTTTTTCTTTACCATAATCTAAAGCCTCCAAAGTTCTCTTAGAGTATCTAGGGTAACTTATACCAATAATGACATCATCCTCAGTTGCTTTTAGTAACTGTTCAAACACATCGTTAGCTCCAAAAGAAATAATTTTGACATTATCCAATAAAAAATTTAAGTAAAAACCTAAATATCCTGCTAAAAATGAAGAACTTCTAAGACCTAAAATATATACGTTATCAGCTTTTAAAGTAATTTCAACCCCTCGTTGAAATGCTTGATAATCTAATTCATTTAAAGTTTTTTCAATATTATCCATATCTTTTTTAACTACTTGTTTAAGTGCATTTTCATAATCTGAAAAATCTTTACTTAAAGAAATTCTTTGTACTGTAGTTAGTTTATTCTTAATCAGTTCTTGTAGTTCTTTTTGAAGTTCTCTATAACCATCATATCCTAAAGTATTAGCAAAACGAACTACTGTTGATTCACTAACACCTACGGTTTCACCAAGAGTTGCAGCCGTCATAAAGGCAGCTTTATCATAATTATCCATTATATATTCAGCTATTAATTTTTGCCCCTTACTTAGAGAATTATAATTATTTTGTATTACTTTAATAAGATCAACATACTTCCCCATAGGTACTTTCCTCATGTTTTAATATCAAATTGAATCCTTCTTCTAATGCTTTTTTGTTCAATTCTTCTGTTCCTTGGGGCACTCTATTTAATACAGCTTTTTCTAAAGACTCTTTATTGACTATTTTAGTTAACTCATATATACTGCCTAGTGCAATTATATTGGCCACCATAGGTTTCCCTATTTCCTTTGATGCAGTCTCTAATATTGGGATAGAATATATTTTTATATCATCTCGTTCTGGTCTATCAGTTACTGTACTATCCAATATCAACATGCCACCTGGTTTTAAAGAATCTATATATTTATCATAAGCTTTTTTTGTTAAACACAGTAGTATATCGCATTTATTTACCTTAGGATAATTTATAATTTCGTCACTTATAATCACTTCTGCCTTACTTGCTCCACCCCTAGCCTCTGGACCATAAGATTGGGATTGGACGACATTTTTACCATCATGTAAAGCTGCCTCTGCTAATATAATTCCCGCTAAAATAAGCCCTTGACCTCCTGAACCACTTAATCTCAATTCTTGACGCATCATGTTTTATCTCTCCTTTAAAACGATTCTATAATTTTTTCATATTCTTCAACGTACTCTGGCCTTTGGCCTTTATATATTTCACCTACTATAATTTTATCCTTACGTTTTTCCTCAGATAACTTTTCATAAGCAATTTTATTAACAGTATTTTCCTTTAGATAATTCATCATATCAACAGCATCACCTTTTTTGTTTTTCCTACCATAATAAGTAGGACATATGGTTATAGTTTCAATAAAGGAAAACCCTTTATTCTTAATGCCCTCTTCTACTTGTTTTATTATCATATTAGCACCATATACTGTAGATCTACTTACATAAGTAGCTCCAGATGCCTTAGCTAGCTCACACAGATCAAAATTAGCATCTATATTTCCATAGGGAGCAGTAGTTCCTTTATCCCCTGTAGGTGTAGTTGGAGAATATTGTCCTCCTGTCATTCCATATATATTATTATTAAAAACTATAGTAGTTAAATCAATATTTCTTCTCGCAGCATGTATTAGATGATTGCCTCCAATAGCAGCACAATCTCCATCACCTGTTATTACTATTACGTGCAAATTAGGATTTGCAAATTTAATACCAGTCGCAAAAGCCAAGGCTCTCCCATGAGTTGTATGTATAGTATTGAAGTCTAAATAACCAGATGCTCTTGATGAACAACCTATACCTGATACTATACATACATCCTCTTGATTTAAATTTAAATTATCTATAGCTTTTACAATAGCCCTAGTAACTATACCATTGCCACATCCAGGACACCAAATATGAGGTAAACTATCAGTTCTAAAATATTTATCTACTAATTTACTTGGCAATTTTAACCCTCCTTAATAAAAGAGACAATTTCTTCTGGAGTAATTAATTCCCCATGTACCCTACTATATTTGTCTACTTTAGTATATTTTCCCGCAACTCTATCCACTTCATTAAAATATTGACCCATATTCATCTCTACTACAGTAATTCTATTTACCTTCTTAGCTATGATTTTTAATTGTTTTTCTGCCATTGGCCATATGGTAATAGGTCTAAACAATCCAATTTTTACTCCCTCTTCTCTTAGCTGATTTATTGCTGATTTTGCTGATCTAGCCGTTGCACCATAAGCGACAATTATTTGCTCCGCATCCTCCATTAGATACTCTTCATATTCCACTATATCATCTGCATTATCCTTTATTTTGTTAACCAATCTATTTACCAAATTCTCTGCTATACGATGATTGCTTGTTGGAAAACCTGTTTCATCATGGATTAGGCCAGTAACATGATATCTATACCCCTCGCCAAAGTTTGCCATTGCAGGTATCATATCATTTTCTTCAATTTTATATGGAAGATATTCATCAGGTTTAACATTTGGTTTTTTCCTATTGATAATCTTTATTTCATCTGGATCTGGTATTTCGATTTTTTCTCTCATATGACCTATAACTTCATCCATTAATAATATAACTGGTGTTCTATATTTTTCTGATAAATTAAACGCTTTTATCGTAGTATCATATATTTCCCTTACTGTAGAAGGATATAAGGCAATAATTGAATGATCCCCATGGGTCCCCCATCTAGCTTGCATTATATCCCCTTGTGCTGGTGATGTAGGCAATCCAGTACTAGGCCCACCCCTTTGTACATTAACAATAACACAAGGTACTTCTGCAGCAACTGCATATCCTATACCTTCTTGTTTCAAAGAAAATCCTGGACCACTAGTAGCTGTCATAGATTTTTTACCTGTTAATGAGGCACCAATAATTGCACTAATACTTGCAATTTCATCCTCCATTTGAATAAACTTACCACCTATTCTTGGTAATTTTTCTGCTGATAATTCTGCAATTTCTGTTGAAGGTGTTATAGGATAACCAGCATAAAACCTCATACCTGCAGCAATTGCCCCTTCTACGCAGGCCTCATTGCCTTGCATTAATTTTACTATTTTCTCTGCCATGTTAATTACCTCCTAAATAAATAGCATAATCAGGACACCTTAATTCACATTGACCGCACTGAATACAGGCATCCAAGTTTTCCACCTTCACTTTGCCTTTTTCTAAAATTAAAACATCTTTTGGACAAAATGCAACACATATACCACAGCCTTTGCAAAATTCTTTTTCTACAACTAGCTTTAGTTTCGTATTTTCCAACAAGGTACTTCCCCCTTTATTTATGATATTTCCTACTTTAATAATAACAAAGTTATTCGAAATATGCAAGATTTATTTCATTTTTTTTGCAATTCCATTAAATCTGCAAGTTTTGTTTCATTAGTTATAAAAAAAACAAGCCAAAAGGCTTGTTTTAAATCTTATATTGGATAAGTTTTAAATTCATCATTTAATATATTATTGTCTATTTTATATTTTTTTGCTTGTCTATACTCAAAAAATTCAATAGCAACTTGAGGAAATAAAGCATAAGTTAATACATCTTCCTCCTGTTCCATATATTCTTTAATTTCATCTTTCAATTTATCTAATTCTGGTTCTAATAAATCTGCTGGCCTCCCTGTATATACTTCTTCATCTCCGATTATCTTTTGTTTTATATCTTCTTTTATAGGTACCGTTGGTTTGCCATATAAACCTTTTACATAGTTTTTAGTTTCTTTAGGAACCATCTTGTATCTTTCTCCTAATAATACATTAAATACTGCAGTAGTTCCTACCATTTGACTCATGGGAGTAACTAAAGGCGGATACCCTAAATCCTCCCTTACTCTTGGTACCTCTTCTAATACTTCATCAAATTTATCCAATTTTCCTTGAGTATTCAATTGAGAAACTAGATTTGACAACATACCTCCTGGTACTTGATATTTTAAAGTTCTAACGTCTACATTTAATACCTTGGTATTAAGTAATCCTTTATCTAAATATTTATCCCTTAAATCTTTAAAATAATCAGTTACTTCTAGCAACAAGTCCATATCTATATCTGGATAATATGGAGAACCCTGTAAAGAAGCTATCATGGATTCAGTGGCAGGTTGGCTAGTTCCCATAGCCAAAGGTGACATTGCTGTGTCTATTATATCTGCACCTGCTTCTATACCTTTCATATAGGTTTGGTTTGCAATTCCACTAGTAAAGTGAGAATGAATTTGAATTGGAATTTTAATATTCTCTTTAAGCCCTTTAACTAATTTTTCTGCTTCATAGGGTAATAAAATTCCAGACATATCCTTTATACATATGGAATCAGCACCCATTTCTTCCATCTCTATTGCTAAATTTATATAATACTCATTATTGTGAACTGGACTTGTTGTATAAGATATTGCTGCTTGAGCATGACCACCATATTCCTTAGTAGCTTCTATAGATTTTTTAATATTCCTAGGATCGTTTAAAGCATCAAATATTCTAATTATATCTATTCCATTTTCTATAGATTTTTTTACAAACTCCTCTACTACATCATCAGGATAGTGTTTATACCCCAATAAATTTTGCCCTCTAAGTAACATCTGTAACTTTGTATTTTTAAAGGACTTTCTTAACATCCTCAATCTTTCCCATGGATCTTCCTTTAAAAATCTTAAACAAGCATCAAAAGTAGCACCACCCCACACTTCTAATGAATGAAAACCCACTTTATCTAATTTATCAGCAATGGGTAACATGTCATCTGTTTTCATTCTTGTAGCTATCAAGGATTGATGGGCATCCCTTAGAGTAGTATCTGTAATTTTTACACCTGCCATTATTATCCCTCCTGTTAATTTATTTTTTCTACGCCATATAGTATTGGCGGATTATTCCTCTGATTTATAAATTTAAATTTCAAAACATTATACCTTCTTTGATCCAAAGATTCTAAAAAGTTTTCTACTGCCTCCTGCTCTTCTTTACCCCCATCATGTCCAATATAACAGGTAATAAGCAACAACCCATTATTATTTAAAAGCGACAAAGCCTTTTTTATGCTTTTAACAGTGGTTAAAGCTTTTGTCTTGATATTTTTGTCTCCACCAGGTAAATAGCCTAAATTATATACAATAAAATCTATATTTTCATATATGTATTTATCTATGTTTTCATGACCATCATTTATTAAAATAACATTTTTATCTAAATTTAGTTTTTGTAACTTCTTTTCTGTATTAATAATTGCTTTTTCTTGAATATCAAATCCGTAAACCTTCCCTTTTTCACTAACTAACCTAACTAAATTTAAAGTATCTTTGCCATTTCCAACAGTACAATCTAGTGCAATATGCCCATCTTTAATATAATAATTCATTATTTTTTTCACCGTCTCAACTGGATTAATAAAATGCTTAAATCTCATCATTATCACCACATAAACAACAATCTTTAAAAAAACTATTTATACTCAAACTAAGAGAATAGTGTACTATTAAATTTTTTTTATTTAATTCAAACCCTTTATTAATCAGATATTTGTTATATTCTCTATAAAAAACTACATTTATATCCATTACATTCAACTTAAACAACATAGCCCTTAATAGAGCTTCCCCATAATTAAACCCTCTATATTTTTCCCTTACAAAAATATATTTTAATACTCCATATCCATTTTCTATATCTATTTTCCCTATACCAGCATATTCATCTTCCTCTATTAATATATAAATAAGCCCTTGAGAGATGCCTTCTTTTATCTGTTCTTCCATTAAAATTCGATTTACCCTTTTATAATCTTTATCATCTATTTCTCTAATAGTTATCATCATAATATCCTCCAACTTTTAATCCTAAATCAATTATAATAGATATCTTGTTAAAAATAAAGGTTAAATGAAAAGCATTGTAGTACTGTATATTGCTACAATGCTAAAGTTTTTTTAGATATTCAATTTCTTTAGAAGTTAAATATCTCCATTCACCAATTCCTAAATTTCCTAATTCTAACTTTCCAATAGCCACTCTCTCTAACTGGATAACAGGATGGCCAATATATTTACACATCTTTCTTACTTGTCTGTTCCTTCCCTCATGTATAGATATTTCCAACAATGAAGTATCCCTATTTCTTTTTAGTATTTTTATATAGGCTTCTGCTGTCATCCTACCGTCGATTTTTAACCCTTTTCTAAATTTATATAGTTTTTTATTATTAGGGATACCCTTCACTAAAGCAATATATTTTTTAGGTATTTCATAGCTTGGGTGGGTTAATTTATAAGCCAGATCCCCATCGTTAGTCAAAAGAAGCAATCCAGTAGTATCCACATCCAATCTACCTACTGGATAAATCCTTTCTTTGACTCCATTGATTAAATCTAAAACAATCTTTTCACTATGTTTATCTTTAACCGTGGTAACATATCCTTTAGGTTTGTTCAACATAATATATATTTTATTTTCCTCTAATTTGATTATTTCATTATCAACTTTCACTATATCCTTTTTTGGATTAATAGTCATTCCCAATTCTTTAACAACTATATCATTAACCTTTACTCTACCCTCAAGGATAATTTCTTCCGATTTCCTTCTTGATGCTATACCACATTTGGCCATATATTTTTGTAATCTCATTTATCTCATCCTCTCAATATCAAGGTACACATATATATTATCTTTTTTTTTTGCTATTTGTAAAATCCTATTCTATTTTATTATATATATTTAATAAATTTAAATCTTCAACTCTATTTTTTATCTCATGTAAATCAGTAGAGTATAACCCTTTATCTAACATTCTATTAAAATAGGTACTACCAGCAAAAGTATATCTATCTTTCAACCCTTCTTCTGTATTCATTTTTTTATTGGTATAACTAATTAAATCTCCAATAGCTAAATCTGTAGGAAGCTTTAAAAGCTCTTTACCATATACATGTCTAACACTATTATATCCTGCCAATGTACCTGTTACAATCGCTTCTGTATGTCCAACAAACAATCCAGATTTTTCACCTGCACAAAATAAATTCTTTATTCCTTTAACCTTCATGGTATCTTCCCTTGGCGCAATTGATAAATACCTTACGGAATTTCCTATACCCCCTGAATAAGGATCTTCATAACGAGCATTTTCTAATCCCTTTATTTTTCTTAATTTTTCTAAGGGATAAAAAGATGTCATCATTTTAGCATGACCAGTATCCAATAATATTATATTTTCTGCATATTCGTCTATTGCATACTGTTGGCAAACTTTTTTTGAAAGTTTATCCCGCTGAATATCATCCTTTGGAACTGGCAATAAAACAACTCCTTCCTTTTCTAGTTCATTTATTACCTCATTGCTTAGGGAATCCTTATTTAATTTACAAGATCCGCTAAAAGCACCATAGGAGCCATCTTTTTTCATTCCTACTATATCTGTAACCCCTGCTTTTTGGCTAATACTAACCCTTGGTCCAAAGGTAGGGCATCTTAAAATACACATAGCACATCCGTTACCATACTTTAAACAATTCCCCATAGGACCAGTAGATCCTGTTGTTTCAACAAATACATCACCATAGATGGTTTCTCCATCGTTTAAAATAATAGCTCGTATATAACCATCTTCCTTAACTACATCTACTGCACGTTTTTGTAATTTTAGTATAACACCTAATGATAATAGTAATTCCCTAACTGCAGGTTCAATTTTAGTTACATCGTATAGGTATGCATGTTTGTGTCCAGGAAAATCTATATTCTTATGCAATGAAAATTTATCCGTTATATTAAATAATTCTCCTCTTCCTAATAAAATATTTTCCTCTGCTGCAGTAAAACGGCCGTTATTCCTCATTATTCCTCCTACATTACCTAAACCTAATAGCATATCGGTTTTTTCAATAAGGACTACCTCAATTCCCAATTTTATAGCTGCTATACTTGCTGCACAACCAGCCCAACCTCCTCCAATAACCACTATTCTATTCATCAAAACACCTCCTAATAGATATTCCTAGGATCAATTATAGTTTTACATAATTTGATCCTATCTCCATTCTCAATTTTCTTTAAACAGGCTCCACATACCCCTTCACCACAACAAATTATACTATTATTAGATACAAACCATTCGATAGATTTATCAATTGTTTCTATGATGGTTTTCATTTGTCTATGAACCATATCAGCTCCAGCACTAATCAACACATCTACTGGATTTCCCTTTATATAATTTTTTAAAGTTTTCTCACCTTCATTACTTAGTGAATCTATTAATATTGTTTTTATATTAACACCTTTCATAAAATCAAGACAATACAGAGAACTAGTTTTTCCCTGATCTAAAAACAATACTATATTATTTCCCTTAAGATATAATTTTTTTATAGGTAATAAAATAGATGATTGACCAATTCCTCTAGCCACAATAACTATAGAACAATTTTCTTTTTTTGATAAGTCACTTGTGCCAATAAGTCCCCCCCAATAAGGCCCTTTTATTATTAGAGTATCCCCTTTATTAATTTTTTTGGTTTTAGGTCCTATTTCTTGATATACAATATAAATATGGTGCTCATCTAGATCAAATATAGACATGGGAGTATTATAATAAGGACTATTGCAATCTTTTCTAATAAATACATAAGAACCTATAGTATCTAGCTTTCTTATTAATTTATTATCCAATTTAATTTTTAACAAATATAGTTCATTGCTTATAAATTTTTTATCTACTATTTGTCCCTTATAATCTCTCCTATAATTGTTTTGACTACCATTTTTCATAATATATTCATATAGAATACAAACTCCATTCCATGTACAATCACAAAGATCATCTCCTCTTAAATGGGAACAAGAAATACAGTCTTTTGTATCAGATAAACTACAAGTACAGTATTCACTCCCAGAATCTATACACTTATAAAGTTTCAACATTCATCACCCCTTAAAAGCTCCTTATATATACAGCATATTTAAATAAGTATTATTGGTGACAAATAAAAAAAGCCCGAAGGCTAAAGTTAATATATTCATAAATACTAATTTCAAAATTTATTATTTGTTTTTTATCATCTTTTCAAGATATCCTAATTTTGCTATACTTTCCTTTGAAACAATGTTTTCTTCATGAAAGAATACCCCATCTAAATAAACCTTAACTTTACCTATGATATGACCCTTTTCCACTGGAGCAACTATTTCATCAGGCATATCAATATAGATTTTTATATTTTTTAGTTCCTCTTCTTTTAAGGGGTAGGTAAATAGTTTTTCCACCACTACTGGCACACTATCTTTTTTCCCATTGATTACAGGAACCTCCATTAGATATTGGCCAGCATCCCATATTACATAATTTTTAAACTCTTTAAAACCATAATCCAATAAACTATAACAATCCTCAAACCAATTCCTATCGTTAAGTACTATGGCAATAAGTGTCCGTCCTCCACGTGTTGCACTAGACACTAAACATCTTCCTGCTTTCATAGTATACCCAATCTTTACCCCATTTCCTCCTTCATATTCCCAAAGGGTATTGTTTTTATTGTAAAATAAATTGTTTTTTTCTCTATGAGCTTTCCACATCTTTGATTCTACAATTTCTGCAAATTTTTTTATATCCATTGCTTCTCGAGTAATCAGTGCAAGATCATAAGCTGTTGTATAATGATTATCATCATGAAGCCCATGGGGATTTACAAAATTAGTATCCTTTGCACCAATTTGTTTAGCTTTTTCATTCATCATAAATACAAACTCATCAGTACTATTCCCAATATAATCTGCTATAGCAACTGCAGCATCGTTTCCAGACCTTAACATTAATCCATATAGTAAATCTTCTAAACTTATAATCTCTCCATCATAAAGATATATACTAGAGCCTTCTATACCTACACAAGTACTTTTTATTTCAACTTTATCTTCCACATTTCCTTCTTTTAAAGCTATCAATCCTGTCATTATCTTGGTAGTACTAGCCATAGGCAATTTATTATAGGGGTTTAATTCAAATAATACTCTTCCCGATTCCATATCCACTAATATAGCACTTTGTGCAATAACAGATGGCTTTTCCCCATATGAATAATTACTAGTAAATAAAATACTAACAAATAATAATAACAAGATACCTTTTTTCAAATTAAACTCTCCTTTCTTCAAAACCTTTTTCTTAAACTTTATTTAGTTTAAATTAATAGAAGCAGAAATATTCTGCTTCTATTTCTTATACAGTATCCATAGGTTTTTCGTCACTAAAATTTTCTTTTTTTGTAATAGCATCTTGAATATTATCTGCTATTTTGCCCATAAAATCGAACAAACTGCTTAATGCTGTATTCCCCTCATCTACAGTTAATAACTTGATTTGTTCTTGCCCTACAACAATAAAACCTACAGGTTGTACCGAAACACCTGCACCACTACCTCCTCCAAAAGGTAATTTTTCATCAGGTAGATTAATATCTTTACTACTAAAAGTTTTTTTAAACTCCGTACCACCTGAAGCAAAACCAAAACAAATTTTTGAAACAGGAATGATTATCAAACCATCTGGAGATTGTACTGGATCTCCAATAATAGTATTTACATCAACCATTTCCTTTAAACTGTTCATGGTTGTATGCATAAGCCCTTCTATCGGATGTTCTGACATTCTTACCACCACCTTTACGCATTTTCATTAATCTAATCCATATATTTATAATATAAACCATTCTTATTTTAATTATACAGTTAAATAAAATATCTAATATTTCTTCATTAAACACAGATATTATATCAAGATCCAATTTATCTATTTCCTTACTTGCAAGTATAATGCTGACAATAATACTTTTCATATTCCACATGCTTCCGTACATTATTGCTGTCAAAAAAGCATCCTTAGACCCAATCCTAGTCTTCCATATCAATTGTTGAAATTTACTCTTATCCCATATATAATTAAATAACTCCCTTGAATAAAGTTGTTTAAAACTATACTTTTTTTGATTATTGCTGTTTTTATTGAAAGGATATATCTCAGGACTAAAAAGTCCAAACAAATAAGATATAGATATATTAAACTCTATCACATTAGCTTTATATATAAATTTTAAATTGAATTTAACTGGTAATAATATTAAAACCCAGAGGAACAAAAATATTAAAGATAATAGAATTAATAAGTACTTCATATGTACACCCCAATATACAAAATTACCCTACACCTATATCTTTCCAAATAAAAGAAGAATAATACTTTTAAAAGTATTATTCTTCTTTTATTTCAATATCACTTTCTTCTATTTTGAAATCCTTTAGTGTGGGTAAATCTTCTAAAGTTTCTAACCCAAAATACCTTAAAAACTCAGTTGTAGTGCCATATATTATGGGACGGCCAGTTCTTTCAAGCCTTCCTTTTTCCTCTATTAATCCTTTTTTTTGTAAAGTATCCAAAGCTTTGTCACATCTAACTCCTCTTATATTTTCAATTTCGTTCTTAGTTATAGGTTGTTTGTAAGCGATGATAGATAAGGTTTCTAACGCTGCAGTTGAAAGGCTTTTAATATCCTTTTCTTGGGTCAATTTATTAATCCATTGATGATGTTCAGGTCTAGTACATAGTTGATAATTATCGTTTAAACATATTATTTTTAATCCTCTTCTATTAAAATCAAATTCGTCTATCATATTTTTTAATATTTTTTTTACTTTTTCTTCTTCTACTTCTATTATCTTAGATATATCATTTAAAGATAGAGGATCCCCCCAAACAAATAACAAGGCTTCTATTATTGCTTTTATCTCTCTTTCATCCACCTATCCAACACCTCTTACTTCCTTATTTTTATTATAATATCTGAAAAGTTTTCCTCTTGATATACAACAACATATCTCATCCTAATCAATTCAAGTAAAGACAAAAATGTAACCACTATCTCTTGTCTACTACATTCATTATCAAATAAATGTTGGAAATCTATTTTCCCATTGTATTTTAATTTTCTTTTTATCTTTTCCATGCATTCATCTAAGGTATATTCTTCCCTCTGTATTTTATCTATGTCCATTAAAGGTTCTTTGCCTTTACTCTTAGCAAGTATATTATTAAAAGCTTTTACCAGTTCATCTATATCTATTTGCTCAAGCTCTTCTTCTTCTTTGGTAAAAATAGATAAATCTTCCTTTGGCTTGTAAAAAACTTTCTTTTGTATTTCTTCATAATTTCTTAACTCCCTTGAAACATATTTAAACTTTTTGTATTCCACTAATCTTTTTACCAATTCCAATCTAGGATCAGCTTCTTCCATCTCCAATTGTTCTCCATCATTCTTGTCTACCTGAGGCAATAACATTTTGGATTTTATTTCAAGTAAAGTGGAAGCCATTACTAAAAATTCACTAGTAACTTCTAGATCCATCTCTTCCATCTTAGTAATATAATCTATATATTGTTCTGTTATTTCATTTATGGGAATATCATATATATCAATTTCTGCTTCATCTATTAGATGTAACAATAGATCCATAGGACCTTCAAAGGACTCTAGCACAATTTTATATTCCATATAAAAAACTCCTATATCAACTAATAATTTTAATCAATAAATTTAAACTAAAATCTATAAATGGTCCAAGTATTTTATCTATAGTATTCGTAGCTATTAACAGTATTAATACCAATTGTAAATATCTTTCATATTTATAAAATTTATATTCATATTTGTTTGGTAGCAAACTAGCCAATATCTTTGAACCATCTAAAGGGGGAAAAGGTAAAAGATTAAATATCCCTAACATTATATTATACCATAACATTATAACTAAGATATTTAATACAATATTATTGGTTATTATACCAGTAGATATTATAAACCCTACTATTACAGCTAACAAAAAATTGGAAAAAGGACCTGCTAAAGATACCAATAGAGTATCCCTCTTTCGTTTTTTAAAATTATTAGGATTTATAGGCACTGGCTTGGCCCATCCAAATCTAAACAATAATAAGAAAATAAATCCAATTGGATCTAAATGCTTAAGAGGATTCAAAGTTAACCTTCCAGATTCTTTTGCAGTATTATCTCCTAATAAATAAGCCATAAGTCCATGGGAATATTCATGAATAATTATAGCAATAAGCAATCCAGGTATATTTAATAAAATATCAAGCTTCATATATTGCCCTCTTTCTAATAATTGATATAACCTCGACTTAATAGCCGAGGTTTTTTAAGTCATATTCTATTTTATAATGTTTTTACAAAAAAAACAAACATATATTTATACTATTTATTGATGAGTAAACTCTTTAATACTTTTTTAAACATTTCTGTTAAATTTGCCTTTTCAATAGAATGTTTTGTAATTAATCTAATTTTATCTACTTCTTTACCATCTAAATTAACAATTAAATAGCCAATTTCTTCCCCTTGTTCCACAGGGCTTTCTATAAATTCAGGTAAAATTATCTCTTTAGATATATTGGTATCTTTGCCTTTAGGAACAAGTATATATCCATCTTTTTCTAATACTGCCTCAATGTATTCATCTTTTCCTTTATGGACTAAAACTTTTGCCATTACTTCATTTTTTTTGCCTATAGGTATAGAATCATAATTAGCAAATCCATAATCTAGTAATCTAATGCTTTCTTCAAACCTTATCTTTGAAGTTTCACAACCCATTACAACTGCTATTAACTGTAAATTTCCCCGTTTTGCTGAAGCGGATAAACAAAAACCAGCTTCATTTGTAGAACCAGTTTTTATTCCTGTAGTTCCTTCATAATCAATTATCAGTCTATTGGTATTAACTAAACTTTGTATCTTATCTTTTTTTTTCCCTACCTTTATTTCATCCATATATGTGGTTAACCAATCGTGTATTTTTTTATGTTTAAGAAGTTCCCGAGACATTTTAGCTACATCATAAGCTGACACATAGTTATCTTCATGGGGAAGTCCAGTTGCGTTGGTAAAATTACTATTATCCATCCCTAGTTCTTTAGCTTTATCATTCATCATCTTCACAAATGTCATCTCACTACCTGCTATATATTCTGCCAAAGCTACTGAAGCATCATTAGCTGATCTTAAACAAATAGCTTTAAATAAATCCTCTACAGTTTGTATTTCTCCTTCTTCTAACCATAATTGACTTCCTCCCATTCTTGAAGCATGGCTACTAATTCTAACCTCATCATCTAAACTAATCTTTCCACTTTCTAAAGCCTCCATTCCCAATAAAAGAGTCATGATCTTACTAATACTTGCTGGAGGTAGCCTATCATGGGATTTTTTTTCATAAATTATTTCACCAGTATTATAATCCATTAATATGGCTGATTTTGCATTTATTTCCAAATTATCTGCTGCATAAATGGTTGTTGTAAATAAAATTATTATACAAAGAGTAGTCAATATGAATCTTTTATTCATATTATTACCTCCCATTATTTATTTACTTTTATATTCTCCATTTAAAAACTACTTATACAATCTATCATAAACATGGGATAATATACCATCAATATAATTATAAAAACTGCCTTGTAGCTTCATGTACAAGGCAGTTTTGCTAAAATATTTCTACTTCATCTTTAGTTATTATGCCATATATCAGTTTTTTACTTTCTTTATTTTTATCCCCAATAATAAATATCTCCTTAATCTTTTTTTCAACTTCTTTTGCTTTATCAATATTATTGGCATGTATATAAGCTAATATGTCTCCAATCTCTACTTTATCATCCACCTTTTTATTCAAAATAATACCTGCAGATAAATCTATTTTTGAATCCATAGTCTCTCGTCCAGCCCCTAAAGCCAGTGCACACTTACCAATCTCTTCTGCATTTAAAGCTTTAACATAGCCTTCATCTTTACTTTTTACCTCAATAATATAATTTGCCTTTGGCAGTAGTTCTGGATTTTTTACATAATTAATATCTCCATCTTGATATTTTACTAGCTCTATAAATTTTTCATAAGCTGATCTATTACGAATAGTCTCTTCCAATAAAAACTTAGCTTCATCTTCATTTTTAACTCTTTTTGCTAACAATAACAATATAGATCCTAATTTAATACATAATTCATGTAAATCATCTGGCCCATTTCCTTTTAGAACATCTATAGCTTCTTTCACCTCTAATGCATTTCCTATTGCATTACCTAAGGGTTCATCCATATTAGTAACTAATGCTATAGTTTCTCTACCATAACCTGTGCCAATTTCTACCATCTCTTTGCCTAAATTTATTGCATCATCTAAATTCTTCATAAATGCACCACTTCCTACTTTTACATCAAGTATTATAGCATCAGATTCTATAGCTAATTTTTTGCTCATTATACTACTAGCAATCAAAGATATATTTTCTACTGTAGCAGTCACATCTCTTAAAGCATAAAGCTTTTTATCTGCTGGTGTTATATTAGCTGTCTGACTGCATATGGATATATTTATATCATTTGTATTATTAATAAATTCTTCTGTACTTAGTTCCACCCTAAAATCCTTTATAGATTCTAATTTGTCTAAAGTTCCTCCTGTATGTCCTAATCCTCTTCCAGACATCTTTACAAAAGGTACTCCACAAGCAGCTACCATTGGTCCTAATACAATGGTTGTAGTATCCCCTACCCCTCCAGTAGAATGTTTGTCTACCTTTAATCCATTAATCTTAGAAAGATCTACTATATCCCCAGAATAAACCATAGCCTTTGTTAAATCCAATGTTTCCCTTTTATTCATCTTGTTTAAATATATAGCCATCAATAATGCTGAAATCTGATAATCAGGTATTTTACCATTAGTATAATTTTCAACAAAATAATTTATTTCATCAGTGGATAATTCCCCACCATCTCTTTTTTTCTTGATAATATCATACATTCTCATTATATCCACTCCAATTATATATTTGTTAGTATTCCTATTACTAATTTTTCAAATTTTTCTTTAACCTTCATAGAAGTTTCAATAACTTCTTCATGATTCAAAGGTTTATCTAATATTCCTGCTGCCATATTAGTTATACAGGATATACCTAATACTTTTACCCCTTGGTGAGAAGCTACAATTACCTCTGGCACTGTAGACATACCTACTGCAGACGCTCCTAATATTCTTGCTAATTTTATCTCTGCAGGAGTTTCATACGTAGGCCCAGTAAACCACATGTACACTCCTTCCTTTAATGGAATATTTAATTTGTCTCCTGTTTTTTTAGCAAGCTCTATTAATTCCTTATCATAAGCTCTAGTCATATCCACAAATCTAGGTCCTAATTCATCTAAATTTTTTCCTATTAAAGGATTTTTACCTGTAAAATTAATATGATCTTTAATAATCATTAAATCTCCAGGTGAAAAGTTTTTATCCACACCACCTGCTGCATTAGTAACAATTAAATTTTCAATACCTAAACTCATCATAACTCTAACGGGAAAAACCACATCTTTTAATGGATAACCTTCATAATAATGAAATCTGCCTTGCATGGCTATTACAGTTTTTCCACCTAATTCTCCAATTATCAGCTGCCCCTTATGTCCTTCTACTGTAGAAACAGGGAAATTTGGTATTTCATTATAAGCTATTATAGTAGGAGATTCTATTTTGTCTCCTAAGCCTCCTAAACCTGAACCTAATATTAGTCCAATTTCGGGTTTTTGATTGCACTTTTTCTCAATATAATTTATACTTTCTTTTATTCTTTTCATATAATCCATTTTATTACCTCCTATGCTCTAGGATGTGATTTTTCATATACATCCTTTATTTCTTTATTTTCTGTTGCAAATAAATACATATGTGTAGTTGAAATATCAGAATGCCCTAGCATTTCTTGCACCATTTTAACATCAGCACCATTTTGCAATAAATGTACTGCAAACGAATGTCTTAAAGTATGAGGAGTAATCTTTTTATCTATATTGCACTTTTTAGTATACCCCTTTATAATTTTCCAAAAACCTTGCCTAGTTAATCTATTTCCATTGTAATTTACGAACAATGCTTTTTCTGAATCTACTTTTACAACTTCTCCTCTGTACTCTTCAATATAGATATGTATACAATCTAAAGCTACTTTACCAATAGGGATAATTCTCCCATTGACATCAATATCTTCTAAATTTAAATACCCTAGTTGTAAATCTAGGTTGTCCAAATTAAGAGCTACCATCTCCGATACTCGAATGCCTGTTGCATATAACAATTCTAATATAGCTTTATCTCTAGCACCTTTAAAGTTATTTTGTTTTGGTTGAGAAAGCAATATATCTACTTCTTCTTTAGTCAATACACATGGTAGCTTTTTTTCTCTCCTAGGAGATTGGAGATTTAATGTTGGATCTTCTTTTATCAAATTTTCATTTAGTAAATATTGATAATAACATCTAATAGATGCTAAATTTCTAGAGATGGTAGAAGCAGCCTTTCCATTTCTTTGTAAATCCATTAAATATGTAATAATTATGGTTTTATTAACATCTATAGTGCTTTTAAAATTATTAGAATCCAAATACTCCTTAAATTGTTTTAAATCTCTTATATATGCATCTAAAGTATTAGAACTTAATCCTTTATCATTTCTTATATATTCTATGTAATCCTCCAAAATAACATCAAGCATAATGTTTCTCCTTTACATTTAAAGCTTATACTTTTTAATATTATCTAATTAAAATAATCCCATATTAAACCTAAAAACTTTGGGGCAATATAGGCCTCTATAAAACAACCCACAACTATTAAAACACTAGCAACTAATATTTGAATTGAATAATTTGTAATATTCATATGAATATTACTATTTATATATCTTAATTTTCTGTTTTTTGCATTTTTTATAGAAAAAGCTATTCCTATAGCTGAAATGAATATAAAAGCAGGTATAATAATCAAGTTTTGAGGTAATATACCTAGTAATGAAAAAATAAATCCTTTAAAACTATATTCATTTACTAAAAAACCTACTGTAAAACCTAGAGCAAATCCTCTAAATAATACTATAACAGGTATTATCCATAATCCTATTATAATCAATCCCGTTAAATAGATTAATGCTACAGTTTTTAAATTATCAATTAATGACTGTTTAAAGATAGCTAAATTATCAAAACTACCTTGTTCAATAGCCTTAAAGAAAATATTAAGAAATACCATTATACCATTTCTTTGCTCTAGATTTAATATCTTTATGGTTATAGCTCCTGCAATTATTCCAATTCCAAATAATATAATCACAACAAAATAAATAACAAAATTCTGTTGAAATTCCTTAAATAACCACCTTTTAATCCTGTGGATCAATGATAAATCCTCCCTTCTTTTGATACAAGCCTTTATAAATAATATGCTTATAAAGAAGGTTTTATCACCGACCACTTACTTTTGCATTAAATAACTTTGAGCATATAATATCCCAATTATAGTTTTACTATCTATTATTTCCCCCCTTATTACCATATTTATCAAATCCTCAATCTTTATTTTTAAAACTTCTATATATTCATCCCCTTCTGGCTCAGATTCTTCTTCTATTAATTCATTAGCTGCAAACAGATACATTTTTTCATTAGAGAACCCGGGAGAAGTATAGAACTCAAATAAATATTCTAATTTATTAGCTATAAAGCCTGTTTCTTCATGTAGCTCTCTTAAAGCAGTTTCCTTTGGTTCTTCATTTATTTCAATCTTTCCAGCAGGTATCTCTAACAAATTCTTCTCTACAGGTTTCCTATACTGTTTTACCAAGATAATACGTCCATCATTAGTTATTGGAATAATACCCACTGAACCTGGATGTTCTACTATCTCTCTTTTTGAGTACTTTTTATCTGGCAATTCAACTGTATCAATTCGTAAATTAACAATCTTCCCTTTATAAATTTTTTCCGATTTCATTGTCTTCTCTTCATAATCCATATGACAATCCTCCCTATTTAAATATCTCATAAACATAAGCTCCTACTGCACCTAGAGTTAAAAAATAATCTATATCTTCTTCATATCCTCGCCCCATAGTAGTTACAGACAAATCATATCTATCTAAAGCATCAATAATTTTATCCCCTTTTTTATAAACAAATATATGTTTTTTATAAAGATCTTCACTTGTAATTTGCTCATCTATAAAATTCATCTTATGTTTATCAAGTATGGGAATCACCACTTTCCCTGATGTTTTTGCAATTTCAGATAAAACTGTCCTAGTATGATGAGATATTCCTCTATGTCTAGACCTTTTATCCTGGAAACTTATCCTAGGTACTATAATAGCTTCTCCTCCTAAAGTATTGATAGCATCAATTATTTGTCCCTGTTCAATACCGCTAAACCCATATTTAGTACCTGTACCTACAATTCCTGGTCCCATTGTTATTATGGTTACATTTCCATCCAATATTTCCTTTGCTGCAATTAAACCATTGTAAATATTAGTACATTCCAAATCTCCACCAAATGCATGACCTATCGTAATTGTCTTTTCTATAAGTTTTTTTTCTTTTAGAGTTCTCACAGTATTGCTAAAAAATATTGGTAAAGCGCCTCCATCAGTCATTATATAGTTGATTTTTATATTTTCATCTAGATACTTAAGCATTGCTGCTATAGGTGCTAACATGCTGTGTAAAGAACCTATAATAAAAATATGACCGTCTAGAGATTTAAAATCGTTAAACACCCTATGGTATGGACTCTCCTCTTCTTCAGCAGCTAAACATTTTAACTGCATAGGGGTATAACGTAATTTCATTATATGTCCCCTATTATGAAATTTTTTGGATTCATTACTATAATTAAACAGTACAAAATGAATCCCTCCAGTTCCCAGAGACAACTCTACAGCAGTAGTATTTACAATTATTATATCATCTATTTTAGCTTTACCTGTTAAACCATTATAATTTATTGCTTTCCCTGTCTCCCCATCTATATCTATTTTTAACCATGAAACTTGTTCATCTTCATCCTCTATTTTGACTACTCTGGCTTTTTTATAACTTAACAGAAATATCACTCCTATCTTCCTAAATTATCCAAAAAATTTAACAACTTATTATTCTCTATAATCTTTGTAAAAGATATTTTTTCAGCCAATATATGCACCACCACCAAAATTAATAGATATATAAGCCTTGCCAATATTGTTTGGGTAAGTATACAATATACCCCTAAAGTAATACCAATAGCATTAGAGCCTACATCACCCATCATAGCCTTAGCTTTTAAATCTATTGGAAAATATATAAATAATATACCATAAATTGAATATAAAATAAAATTATATTCAATTATAGCGCTTGTCAATAACATAATTATAGACATTAATAAAAACACTTTTATAGATCTGCCAGGTCTTAAATCAAATAGATTTATTAAATTAGTAAATAAAGAAATAACTAAAGTGTTTAATACTATATCTAATAAATATTTAGAAAAAATTATGGATAAAAATAAAGCAATAAAAAATCCCATCCCTGCTTTTAATAAACCAGTAGTCATTATCCCCTTAAAAAAAGCTTTAATATGGCCCTTGAATCCTTTAATATCTTTCTCACCAACTAAATCATCTAGAAGCCCTACTAGGCCCATTAAAACAAAAGCCATTAGATAGGTCATTACCACATTTAAGTCTACCCAATTTAATATCATAAAAAACCCCATACTAATAACCTGAATTAAAACAAATAGTATTCCCATACCTAAAGGAATTTCTTCTTTATTATAATTTAAACTAACTGTATTGCTTCTATATAACATATCCATAATCATAGGAGCAGCAATATAAGATAATATTAAACTCATTAAAAAACTTAATATATTAATATATTCCATATATTCACCTTCTAAAACCTATAATAATTAAAGTTATTAAAATATCAAAAAATTGCTTACCTCTGTGTATAAATCCTTTTATAGATCTATTCGTATACCTATGTGTCATCTTTACTGGTACTTCTTTAAAAGTAAAATTACCATTTAAAGCTTGTATTGTCATAGCTACTTCAATTCCATACCTATTAGGAATATAGTCCATAACTTCCATTACTTCTTTTCTATACACTCGTTGGCCAGATAAAGAAGTATCTATTTCTTTTTTTGTGTAAAAATAAACTCCTTTCTTAGCTAAACCTTTTACAAACCCAAATCCACCTTTTGTTGGAGCCTTTGGAAATTTTGCAATAGTAAAATCCACTTCCTTTGAAACAACTGGAATTATTAATTTTTCCATTTCCTTGCTAGTTTTTCCTAAATCTCCATCTACAAATGCTATATAATCATATTCCATATCCTTTATTGCTTTTTTCATAGCATACCCTTTTCCCATATTTTTCTCAAAAGTAATATATGAAACATCCAATGTTTCTATAACTTTTTGAGTATTATCTGTAGAACCATCATTGACTATTAATATTTCGTCTATTAAGTCTATCTCTTTTAATCCATTAACTGTATCTGTTATACTATCTTCTTCATTATGTACTGGTACTACCGCTAACAACTTTCCGTCTTTCATATATTATCTCTCCTTAGTATATTCTTGTATAGTAGATTTTGTATTAGGAACTAACTGTTCTGCTGTTTGCTTAATACCATAATGACCTGGTCTGCCTTCCATAGCCAATATAAGAGAAGTTTTACCTATAGAAGTATCTACATTATCTATTGTACTTATTCTAAAACTTTTATACATATCTATATAAGAATAATTTACAATAACTTTTTCTATCCCAATAATGGATTTATCCAAGGTTTTTGCAACATCTATAATTGTTTTATCAATTAAATTTATTCTATCCTTATCTTCACTTATACTACCCCCAGCAATAATTATATAATCAACAGGTTCATCAATATTTCCTACGATATCTATAATTCCTTCATCAATAATTCTAGTTATTAACTCTGAAGATTCTCCATTAATAATAGATGTAGTAATGTACTTTACTGTATCAGTAATCAAATTAGTATTCTCATATTGTATTTCTAATTCATCATATATATTTCCTAATACTTCTTTATTCATCATTTTGTCTGTAATAGTAGTTACATTTTTTACTTGAGCACCAGCAACTTCTAATGTTTGCCCTACACCTGAATACATATAATCATCCTTTGTTTCAATAATGGCAACATTTTTACCTAGCAATCTACCTTTTATTATTTCTTCATAAGTAGTATCTATAAACTCCTTAAAATTATCATTTTGAAGTTCCATCTCTTTCAATTCTTGTTTTAGTTCTTGATTTTCTCCTTTTAGAAAATCAAATCTTTCCTCTAATTTAGCTGCTATATCTTCTCTTTGATCTACTACAAAACTCTGGGCATCTAAAGCAAAGCCTATATATATACCTATGCCCAATGCTGCAAATATTGCTACAATGGATATAACATAAAATTTCATATTTGGTATCAAATCTACTCCTCCTTTACAAACCTAACATCATCCTTATCCTAATTTTAAACAATAGCATAAGTTCCCTCATCAAAGGATGCATGGAAGTTATTGTCATTATTGGGATTAAAGCTGCTATAGCAATCCCTATAACATATTTTAATTTAAAGCTGCTTTGATACAATTTATTTACACCTTTAGCATCTACCAGCTTTGAACCTACTTTTAATCTCACTAAAAAGGTGCTTGACATTCCAAATCTACCTTTTTCTAAAAAATCTATCATATTTGAATGGCTGCCTACAGCTACTATTAAATCTGCACCATTTGCATAAGCTAATAAAAAAGCAATATCTTCACTAGTTCCTGGTGCTGGAAAAATAGTAGCTTCCAATCCTAAATCCTCCACCCTTTTCATCCCAGGAGCTCTACCATCAGGATATGCATGTACTACAATTTCTTTTGCATCCTTTAAACATTTATCAGATATACTATCCATATCTCCAACAACTATATTGGGAGTATATCCAAATTCTAGTAACGCATCCCCACCTCCATCCACACCAATTAAAACCGGTTTTACTTCATTTATATAGGATCTTATAGCTTCAAGATCCCTCTTGTAATCTTTACCTCTAACCACTACCAACACATGTTTCCCCTTAATTTTTGTCTTGGTTTTGGGAATTGGTATATTACCTGTTACAAGTCCCTTTTCTTTTTTAGCATATTCAAGAGTATTCTCTATAAACCTTTCTAACTCCGTTTCTATATTAGCATATCCAATGCTTAATAGTTCTTCTATTTTTTCTTCGTCTAATAAAATACAATCTCCAATTTTTTCTCCCTTATAAAAAATTGTTTCATCTACTATTTCAATAATATCTCCTTCTCGAACTATATCAAAAATATCTTTATTACAAGTCTCGAATATTGGAATATTAGCATCAAGCAATATAGATGGACCTTGATTAGGGTATCTGCCACTAATAGTTTTCTCTACATTTATTACACATTTTACTTTTTTTTCTACTAAAGATAATGCAGCTATTTCATCTAAATCCTTATGAGCAATCAATGCTATGTCCCCTGGTTTAAGCCTCTTTGTTAAATTTTTAGTTTTTTTATCCTTTTTTAATCTACCTTTAATATTCATTTATATCCTCCAATTTCAGCTACCTTTATATTCTTTCCAAATATAAGTACAATAACACCCATTAAAACTATTATAGCATAATAATTAAATACATAAATAAGCAATATTTTACCCCACAAAGACATTTTCCTTGTGGGGTTATCTTTTAAACGCTTCCTTCCGTCATTTCCATTTCTAATCTTAATTTATCAGCAACCATCGCAATGAACTCTGAGTTGGTAGGTTTCCCTTTATTAGTATTTACGGTATATCCAAATATATTATCTATAGTATCAATCTTCCCTCGTGTCCACGCTACTTCTATAGCATGCCTAATAGCCCTTTCTACTCTACTTGATGTTGTATTATACTTTTCAGCTATACTTGGATATAGTTCCTTGGTAACTGCTCCTAGTAACTCCATATCTTCAACAACCATAGCAATAGCTTCTCTTAAATATAGATATCCTTTAATATGTGCTGGCACCCCAATTTCATGGATTATATTAGTAATCCTAGCCTCCAAATTTTTTGATGTAACAACATTATGGGTATTCGTAGTAGGTATTTGAATGTATTCATTTTTAGCAATAATTTGGGATCCTTTTTCCAAATCAGCTATTTGTTTTAATCTTTTTATAAACACCTTAAAATCAAAGGGTTTTACTACATAATAATCAGCTCCTAGCTGAATGGCTTTTTGAGTAATCTGATCCTGACCCACTGCAGAAAGTATAACTATCTTAGGTTTTTTATCTAAGTTTAGATTATGTATACCCTCTAAAACTCCTAAACCATCTAAATGTGGCATTATGATATCTAATATCAGTATATCAGGTCTGATTTCAGAAACCATATCCAACGCTTCAAGGCCATCCTTCGCAATACCAACAACCTCAAAATCTTCATCTGCAGATAAAAATTTGCTTAATATATCACAAAATTCCCTATTATCATCTGCAATTAATATTTTAATCTTCTCCAATTATGATACCCCCCTGTTAAAATCTAATTTTTATTATTTCTATAATTAACTATTCGACAAGGAATTGTGGTTTCCTTCTATTTAATAAAAAATCTTTATTATATATAAAAAAAATAGGCTTAAAGCCTATCAATTTTTTATTTCTGCATATTTCCCATTTAATTGATATTCAGGTTTTATCTGTTCTAACATCCATTCAATATAAATTCCATATCCTTTAGTTGGATCATTGACAAATACATGGGTTATAGCTCCAATGATCTTTCCATCTTGAATAATAGGACTACCACTCATACCTTGAACTATACCTCCAGTTTTTTGTAACAGCTTTTTATCTGTTACTTTAATGGTCATACTCTTTTGATTGGGATATTGTTGGTTTAAAACTTTTAATATTTCTACTTCAAATTTTTCAACTTTATCATTGTCAATGGTAGTCAATATATATGCTTTACCTTCTTTTACCTCTTCCTTAAAACCTATAGGCATGGGTTTTGTCTTATTTGCTTTTATAAAGCTATCATTGATTACCCCGTATATACCAAAAGGAGAATTTTTTACTATTTCCCCCAATACATTCTCTGTTTCATAAAACATTCCCTTAATCTCTCCGGGACTTCCCTTTTTACCTTGTTCAATATTGGCTATTCTTGCATTCATTATTTTCCCATATTCTATATTTAATAGATTCCCCGTATCCATATCGGTTATTCCATGTCCTAATGCTCCAAATATTTTACTATTTTCATCATAAAAAGTAAGGGTTCCAATACCAGCGGTTTTATCTCGTACCCAAATTCCCAATCTGAAACAATTATCTTGAATACTCTTCACAGGCATTACTTCTGTCTCATATTTAATTTTATTGCGCTCTATTAGGATTTTTACTTTATCTTCTGTTATTTGATTTAATAATTCTATTAAATGTTCAGCATCTCTTATTTTTATATCATTTAACTCCAATATACTATCACCATTTTTTATGCCTACATCTTTAGCTGGACTATATCTTTTACCATCTATTCCAATAACATCTGTAACAGCAACTACTAGCACACCTTTTGTATTTAATCTCACTCCTACAGCATTTCCTCCAGGAATCAAAATATCCCTATCTACAACATTTATATCAAATCTTTTTACTGGTATCAAGCCTAATAGTTTTAACTGAAATTTTGCCTCTCCTGGATTGATAGCAGCTATTTTGTAAGATTTTTTTAATCCATTAGTAGAGCCCTCATTATAAGTCGATTGTACTATAGTATCTTCATCGTGTAATGCACTTAAAGAAAATGGAAATAGTACTTCTATGCTGCTATTTTCACCTTTTGCAATTTTAATTTCAGTAGGATAATAATATACAATCAAAAACTGAATTACATAAAAAAAAGCCAATACTATAACAGATAAAGAAAATATTTTTCTATTTTCTCTATATCTATCCAAGTACAATCACTCCTCTTTTTCCCTTATACTAATTCACCTCCTTAAAATTTTATTACGTAAATATAATTTAGCCTTTTTTGATCATATTTATTCTTTTAAATTTTTATTGGAATGCTAAGTTAAATGTTTTTTGTTATATTTTGACAAATAAAAACACTTTACTCTCGTAAAGTGTTTTTATTAAATAATACTTAATTTTTTTTCAATGTCTTTGACATCTCTAACATCTCTTTTGCATGGAGTTTAGTAATATCAGTCAAATCAACTCCACCTAAAAGTCTTGACAATTCCTCTATTCGCTCTTCATTATCAAGTTTTCTAACTTTTGTTATAGTGCTGTTATCAACAAAATCTTTTTCAATAACAAAATGAGTATCAGCTAAAGCAGCAATTTGTGGCAAATGGGACACACATATAACCTGATGTTTAAAAGAAATCTTCTTTATCTTCTCCCCTACTATCTGTGCAGTTCTTCCACTAATTCCACTATCGATTTCATCAAATATTACACAGGGTATACTATCATAATCAGCTAATATAGTTTTAAATGCTAACATTATTCTAGACATTTCTCCCCCAGATACAATTTTAGATAGGGGTTTCAAAGGCTCACCTTTGTTTGTAGATATTAAAAATTCCACTCGATCCCACCCATTAGGAGAAAAATAATCTAATCTATCAAAATCTATTTTAAATACCGCCTCTAGCATATTTAATTCATGTAGTTCTTTTGTCATTAAAATTTCAATATCTTTACTTATAGATTTCCTTATATTTGTCAGCTTAGTGCAACAATCAAACAATTCCTTTTCTATAGCTTGTATTTTTTTATTGGATTTTTCTATTTCCTTTTCATTATTTAAAAGTATTTCTAATCTATTGTGTATATTTTCTCTATATTTTAATATATCTTCTATAGTATTCCCATATTTTTTCTTCAATCCATTTATTGTATCTAATCTTTCTTCAAGAAACTCTAATCTCTCCTCATCTAAAAATATATTCTCTAAATAATTTCTTATATTCCTAGATAAATCCTGTAATTCAAATCCTATATCTTCCATAGTCTTAGTGTATTCCTTTATCTTATCATCGAATTCCATAATATCTGTCAAGCTTATAATACATTTGTTAATACCATCTAAAAGAGATACACTACCATAAACATCATTATCTAAAATATTAGATATCTCAGCTAATTTATATCCTATATTTTTAATATTGCTCATTTTTAAATATTCCTTTGTTATTGCTTCTTCATCTAGATCTATTAAATTAGCGTTATCAATCTCTTCTAATTGATACTTTAATAAATCAATTTCCCTATCTCTTTCTAAAGCATCTATAGATAAATCCTCTATTTTTTTCTTTTCTTCTACTAGCTCTTCGTATCTGTTTTCAACTTGTACCAATAAATTCTTTAACATCTCGTCTCCAAAAGAATCTATTAATTTAATATGATTGTTTATATTCAATAGGGATTGATGTTCATGTTGCCCATGAACATCAACCAATGTGGATGTAATTTGATTTAACATCGTTAATGTAATAGTCCTACCATTTACCCTTGATACACTCCTGCCATTAGAATATATCTCTCTTGAGATTAATAGATAATTATCTCCATCTCTATCGATACCAAAATCATCTAATTTTCTGTTTATTTTATCTGGATTTTCTAAATAAAATAGCGCTTCTAATATGGCCTTATTTCTTCCTGACTTCACTAAATCCTTACTAGCTCTACTACCTAAAATCATACCAATTCCTTCAACTATTATGGATTTCCCTGCCCCTGTTTCACCAGTAATAACATTAAAACCTTTAGTAAAATTAATTTTTAAACTATCTATAATAGCAAAGTTATTAATGTTTAACTCAACTATCATAATTTATACCCCCAAATTATTTGAGAAAATTTTGAATGCTTGTCAAAATACAATCCATTAAATCCACACTCTCTATAGCAACAAATATGGTATCATCACCTGCAATAGTCCCTACAACACCATTTATCTTGAAATTATCAATAGCTGATGCACATACTTGGGCTGCACCTGGCAAAGTTTTTATAACCACAATGTTTTCTGCTGCTTCAACACTCAAAACAGAAGATTTAAATATATTACTTAGCCTTTGATGAATACCATCATAGCTATTATCCATAGTCGCATATTTATATTTTCCCGATGGAGTTAATACTTTAACAAGCCTTAGCTCTTTTATATCCCTTGAAATAGTGGCTTGTGTTATATCTATCCCCTGTTTAGATAGATGTCCCGATAATTCTTCTTGAGTTTCTATTTCATATTTTTTAATTAAATTTAATATAATCCTCTGTCTTGTATATTTATTCATTTTTCCCTCCTGAAATCTGTATATAGGATCACACTGTTATAACAAACTGTGGGCTTCATCTACAATACTTATAATTTCAATGTCTTGGATAGCTTTTTTATTCATATCCTTGGAAATATAAGATAAAAATTCAATATTACCAGTGGTGCCTGTTATTGGAGAATAATCCAAGCCTATCAAATTTAAATTAATTGAATCACAAAATTGTTTTATTGATTTTATAACATCAATATGGGTTTCTTTATCTCGAACTATACCCTTTTTACCTACCTTATCTCGTCCTGCTTCAAATTGAGGTTTTATTAAGGCTATTATGCCGCCTCCATCAGATAACAACTCCTTTGCTACAGGTAATACCAATTTAAGTGATATAAAAGATACATCTATTGTTATAAAATCAAAGGTTTCTCCTATATCTTCTTTAACAATATATCTAATATTTGTTCGTTCTTTAATTATTACCCTAGGATCCTTCCTTAGTTTCCAATCTAATTGACCATAACCCACATCTAAAGCATATACTTTTTTTGCACCATATTGTAACATACAATCTGTAAAACCACCAGTAGATGCGCCTATATCCATAGTATTTTTATTCTTAAAATCTATATTAAAGGATTTGATTGCTTTCTCCAATTTTAAGCCACCTCTACTTACATAAGGTAATGGATTTTTTTTAATTTCAATAGGTTCATCAATATGAATCTTTTCTCCAGGCTTATCAATTCTCTTTTCCCCCACATATACTGTACCCTCCATAATAAGCCTTTTAGCTTTTTCTCTGGATTCTACCAACCCTTTCTCATATAATACAACATCAGCTCTTTTTTTCCTCATATAATCTCTCCTAATTATCAGTTACCTTCATTATTTAATTATTATCTTTATCGTTCTTTTTATCAGGTAATATATCTATTTTAAATTTCTTTTCTATAAAATTTAATACTATTGCAGCTTCAAATATTATTTTTTCTGAATATAATATAGCGATGGATTTGCCTAAAGCTTTACCTCCAACAGTTAAAGAAGCAACTAAAGATGTAATTATAATGCTTAATATTGTCCCATTTTTAATCTCATAAATATTTATCAATTTATATATGATATTAGCACCTACCGCTCCACTTACTATGCCACTAATATCACCAATAACGTCATTACAAAAATTAGATACTTGCCCTGCATTTTTTACTAACCTTATTGCATATCTAGCTTCCTCTACCCTATTAGCGGCCATAGCATGAAAAGGCTTTTCCTCGGCAGTAGTAACTGCAATACCAATAATATCAAAGAAAATTCCTATAGCTATTATAATTATAAGTATTATAAATGCAAAAAATATATTTAGATTTTTTACTAAACCTTCTGTGATTATGCTAAATACTATAGCCATTATAAATGTCCAAATAGTTATCATAATAACCCATTTCATATTACATTTATCTAGAAAATTATTATCTTCTTTTTTATTCATTTAATATTGGTACCTCCATAATATAATTAAAAAGCTGATAGCATTATGCTATCAGCTCATGAGTGGCAGTATATTGGGTAAATCTTACGGCTTAAGGTCCAGCAGGATTTCCCTGATAAAAACTGCATGTCGCCATAACAGCGGTTTCCCTTTAATTTTATCACTGTTGTGTCGCCAACAACAGAACTGGATTACCACTTAGTCCGCACTGTAATCCCCAATATACCTCTACCTTGAACAGTCTAGGAGTTTTCCTCTACAACCAGTCTAATCCTTAGCCTCTTTTGCAATTTAGGTTTCGATAACAAAACATATTGCCGTTTGGGCCCTTTACGACAATAGTTGAACTTATCATCTGCCTAAATCACTCAAGGCAGGCTACTCTAAGCATAGCTATTATATACGCTTAGGTTTATCTTACCATGTCCCAAATGGCAAGTCTCCACGAAAGTAGGGTCAACGCCTGCATGCCATTGCAGATCGCCCCATCTTTCTTACTCCCTGGAACGACCCTCGACTGGGCGTCGCGAGCCGTAGCAAGGAACTTCATCGATATGCCCTTCGACGGATTTTTAGCCCCGCCCTCGAGATTAGCTGTGTTGACTAGAATACTGTGCCACTCTTTGCTTTATTAATTATAGCATAATATTTATAAATATTCAATATAAGTTCAATACATTCTATTTGTTAAAACTTTTGTCATATCTACAAGAAATTGGACATCCTTATCGTCAAATTTATATAATATGTCTATAGCTTTTTTACTAAAATCCTGTATTTTTTTTTCTGCATGTTCTATATCATAGTAGCTTAGATAAGTTAATTTATCTATTTTATCATCCTCTTTAATATCCAATATATCATCCCTTATTTGATAGGCTAATCCCAAATATAATCCATATTTTCTCATATTTTCTACATCCTCATCATTTCCACCACCTAATATAGTTCCTGCTACGGTAGAGGCCTGAATTAAAGCAGCAGTTTTACATCTATACATAAACATAAGCCTATCTTCATCCATGGACATTTCATTGGATAATAAGTCCACTACTTGTCCCCCTATCATTCCATATACTCCAGAGTAATTTCCTATTTCCTTCATAGCCCACGTGTATCTAGAATAATCTTCAAAATCCTTTGAGTATTTTAAGGTATAATCTATCATAGTCTCAAAAGCTAGGTTTAACAATCCATCACCTGTTAAAATTGCCATAGCTTCACCATATACTTTATGATTAGTTGGCTTGCCTCTCCTAAAATCATCATCGTCCATAGAAGGAAGGTCATCATGAATAAGAGAGTAAGTATGTATCATTTCTATTGCTAGTGAAAAAGGAAGGGCATCCTCATAATCCCCACTAAACATTTCGCAGCTTTTTAATAATATAATTGGTCTTATCCTTTTACCACCTGTAAATAAGCTATAATTGATGGATTCAAATATAATCTCTTGATAACCAGTTTTTTTATAAAATATTTTTCTTAATTCATCATCGATTATACTTCTAAATTCTTCGATTTTTTCAGCCAATGCCATTAGACTATACCTCCATTTGAAAATCCTCTTCAGTCATATTCCCTTCTTCATCCTCAAGTAATATCTTCACTTCACCTTCCATATCTTTTAATATTCCATTACAATAATTATATAGTGCTACTCCTCTTTTAAACTTTTTTAAAGAATCCTCTAATGTTATGTCTTCCCTTTCCAAAGCCTCTAAAATATCTTCTAGTTCTTTTATGGCCTCTTCATAACTCATATCAAAATTATCCATGATAAAACTCTCCTTTGTTAATTTTAACCACTTCCACCGTTAACACACCATCTTTAATTATTAAATCTAGATTTTCATATATTTTTACATCTTCTATACTAGTAATTTTATTCCCTTCTTTATCCAATAACAAACCATATCCTTTATCTAGATAGTATATTGGGTTTAAATAATTAATCTTACTTTTAAGATTTTCTATATGGTCCTTGTTTCTATCAATTTTACTTTCCATTAAATTAATTAAATTTCTAAACAAGTTATCTAGTTCTTGAATTTTTTCCCTAGATTGATTTATAGGATTGTAATAATCTAAGCTTCTCTTTATGTATTTTAATTTTATACTACAATCCTTTAGTCTATAATGATATACTCTATTTAGCCTATCAAATTTATCCTTTAAATCATCTATCAGTTTGTCCTAGTCAGGAGTAACTAGTTCTGCAGCAGCTGAGGGTGTAGGTGCCCTTAAATCTGCAACAAAATCTGCTATTGTAAAATCTGTTTCATGACCTACTGCGGAAATTACAGGCTTATCCATAGAGTAGATAGTACGAGCCACCTTTTCATCATTAAAAGCAAATAACTCCT
>JAAYFV010000103.1 GCA_012728075.1 Tissierellia bacterium | reverse complement strand
CCATCGATCATTTTTATATCTATCAATTATTTTAATCTTTTCTTTAGCTCTACCATTGGTCAAATCCTTAGGATCTCTGCCTCCACCAATAGATTGTTTAAACTCCCTTTGCATCTCTACAATACATTTTTCACAAAATCGCCCAGTTTTTATGGGAGTTCCACATCTTTCACAGCTTAATAGTAGATTGTTTTCATCCTTTATTTCCAATCTTCCCTGTCTTAAAAATTCTATTATCTTTTTAGAATCTACTCCTGTCTCTTCAGTTACTTCATTAATATCAGCTCCTGGATTTTCATCTAGATATTCCTTTACCTTTTGAAAATCCTCTTCATCTTCCTTTCTACATTTAAGACAAATGTTTAAGCCATCGTAAGTATATATCCTTCCACAACGGCTACAATTTCTTATATCCATTACCATCACCCCTTAGATCTTCATGCTGGAAGTAAGGGCTAGTCCTGTTACGGTTTTAGCTCCTCCTTCTAAAAGAACCTTTCCACACTCTTCCATAGTTGTCCCTGTAGTTATAATATCGTCAATCAATAGAATATCTTTACCCTTAAAATCCTTATGATTCATAGTTTTGAAAGCTCCTATTAGGTTTTCCTCCCTTTCAAATTTAGTCAATTTGTTTTGATCCATGGTCCATCTAGTCTTAACAAGATGTTTATCTAATAGGGGCAGATTAATATTATCCCTTACATATTGGGCCAAAAGCTTTGACTGATTGTAACCCCTTAATCCTTCTTTCCTTCTATGGAGAGGAACAAACGCTACAGCATTTACCTTTTCCTTAAGTTTTTTTACCTTTATGGTTTCTACAAGTATTTCACCAAAAGGCTTGTATAGATAGCTTTTCCCTTGAAATTTAAAACTATGAATTTTTTCTTTTATAAACCTATTATATTGTATAGAATAGTAGATGCCATTTATATTATTCAAATCTAGATCTACTTCCCTGTGGATAAACTCTATTAATTCTTTACAATCATTACATATATATTTGGAATAGTCCCCTAAGTTTTCCTTACAGAACAAACAGATATATTCTGGAATAAATAGTAAATTATTGATGGTTTTAAATATACCCATAATTTCCTCCTAGAACATAGCCAATATACTTCTTATCTTATAGTCTAAGCTAGAATACCTTTTTGCAATCCTATTGTTTCTTATCATGGATTTTAAATATTTCTCCTCTCCCACTAAGACCACTAATCTTTTAGCCCTAGTGATAGCAGTATAGAGTAAATTTCTAGTTAATAACATTGGTGGTCCCCAGTATATGGGCATTACCACTACTTCAAATTCACTACCTTGACTTTTATGAACAGTAGTGGCATAGGATAGTTTTAGTTCATCTAACTGATTAAAACTATATTCTACTTCCTTTTCGTCGTCAAATAAAATTTTCATAACCCTATCCTCATCATCTATATCAAGTATAAAGCCTAAATCACCATTGAAAACTCCTTCTCCCTTTTCTTGGAGAACTCCATCCTTTATTATCTCCCATTCGGTGGAATAGTTGTTTTTAATCTGCATCACCTTGTCTCCTACTCGAAACAATTCATCTCCAAGAATCTTTTCCTTTTTGCCAAATCCTTTGGGATTCAAGGCTTCTTGGAGTTGTTTGTTTAACACATTTATACCTATATCCCCTTTTTTCATAGGAGATAATACCTGTATATCTTTTAATGGATCTATTCCATAGTAGTTTGGTAGTCTATCCTTGCATAGTTCTACAACTGTATCTGCAATAATTTTAGGATTTGTTTCCCGAATAAAATAAAAGTCTTTGCCTTTTCTATTTAAATAGGGATACTCCCCTTTATTGATTCTATGGGCATTAACTACAATCATGCTCTCTTCTGCCTGACGAAATATCTCATCTAGTTCTACTACCTTAACTACACCACTTTCGATTATATCCTTGAGTACATTACCTGCTCCTACCGAGGGCAATTGGTCTACATCTCCTACCAGTATCAATCTAGTACCTGGCATTATAGCTTTTAATAGATTATTCATAAGGAGTATATCTATCATAGAAGCTTCATCTATTATGAGTAAATCTGTATCTAGTGGAGAATCTTCATTTAATCCAAAAGCCATATCTTCCTCCATAAAGGAATATTCCAGTAATCGATGTATAGTCTTAGCTTCTCTTCCAGTAGTCTCCGTCATCCTTTTAGCTGCTCGTCCTGTGGGGGCAGCTAAATGGACTTTTAAGCCTTGATCTTCAAATATTTTTATTATGGCATTTATGGTGGTGGTCTTTCCTGTTCCTGGACCACCAGTAATTACTACAATGCCATTTTCTACAGATTCCTTTATGGCTTCTATTTGTTTCTCTGCAAATTGGATACCTTCTTCTCCTTCTATGGCTTTTATGGCTTTGTCCAGATCTATATCCAATTCTTTAAGTTCTACTCGGGATATCTCTACTATCTTTCTACTTACATTGTTCTCCGCTACATGGAAAGGAGTATAATATATAAGTACCTGGTCATCAATGGTAGATATGTGTATAGTACCTTTAATAGCTAGATCCTGTAAGGATCCTTCCACTAAATACTCTTCTAACTCCAATAATTGGGCAGTACTCTGGATTAATTCATTCTTTGGTACATAGCTATGGCCTGCTCCAGCATATTTCATTAAGGTATAACGAATACCTCCTTCTATCCGATAAGGGGAATTTTTATCTATACCCATTTTTTGAGCTATCTTATCGGCAGTTTTAAATCCAATACCAAATATGTCCTCAGAAAGCTTATAGGGATTTTGGGATATAATCTTTATGGTATCCTTACCGTATTTTTTATATATCCTTATACTATAATTAGGGGTAATGTCATATTGCTGTAAAAACACCATTATATCCCTAATTTCTCCTTGTTCTTCAAAGGCTTCTACTATTTTTTTAAGTTTTTTATCCCCTATACCCTCTATTTCCTTAAGCTTTTCTGGATTATATTGAATTATATCTAGAGTATCCAGTCCAAATCTATCTACAATTCGTTTAGCAGTCTTTGGCCCTATATGGGGAATAAGCCCTGAAGATAAATATTTTTCTATTCCATTTACAGTAGATGGGGTTACTGTCCATATGTTTGTAATCTCCAATTGTTCCCCATAATTAGGATGGTATATCCATTCTCCTTCTACTTTTACCGTCTCCCCCACATTTATTAAGGGAGCATACCCTACTATAGTGGCTTTTCCATCGAAAGTATCCAAAGTAGCCACTGTATAGGAGTTAAGTTCATTTCTAAATATGATTTCCTCTACCATACCTTCCAGTGTTAACAAAAGCCATTCTCCTTCACATATATTATTAAATAATATTATATCATAGTCCCCTACTATAATCCTTTTAATTTTAATATTTCCTGTCTTAATAAAGCTATATCCCCTTTGGTAGCTGGCCTACTGTACTCATCATAAAAATCGTATTCCTTAAGTACTAAGCTTTGTTGTTTTTCCCTATAAAATCTTTGGACTATATGCCCATTTTTAATATGTCTATTGACTGTTTCCATAGTACTTAAACTAGAGATGGTTTCTCCATTTACAAGCTTTATGATTACCTGTTTATTATACTCTACTACCTTTTCAATATATCTGATATTGATAAATCCTGTAGCTCCGTCATTTCTATATAAGGGTTTTCTTACCTTAGTAGGTATGAATACATCCTCTTCAGTAAAAGGGATAGGAATTAAATTTTTCATTGATAATAGATCTCCATAGTATTTTCTAGCAGCTTGAAGATCCATTAAATAATATTGGCACAATAAGGTTAAAACCGTTTTGGTGCTTTTGTCTATTTGGTAAATTCCTCCTCGTTTTGTATACAATTGGGTACAATTCCCCTTTAACGGCACATAAATAGGAATAAAAGCCATCAACTCTTCCAATATTATCCTCTCTAAATCCATAAAAATCCCCTCCTTGAACTATTGTAACAGAACATGTGTTCCATGTCAAGGAGGGGATTTTTATTTCATACTAGCTATAGCCCGAGATAGCTCATTTATGCTTTCCGTCAATTGGTCTAATTTTCCTTCTATTCTCACTAGCAAATAGATAGATATAACTATGGGAAAGCCTAAATTGGCTATATGGGTATATATTTCTTCCATGATTCACCTCCTTCCTTAAAAAATAAGACGGCCATTGGCCGCCCTATTAATTTTATATTTCAATTTCGTCGATTGTAGTTGTTATTATCCTAGCTCCAGCAGCAGCCACTATATCTCCACCATCGGTAAAAAATATATTTCGTGCTACTATATCATCCATTGCTGCCTTTATTTCCACTTCTGTTACATCATCCCTAGGTTCATCTAGAGATAATGTAAATTTTTTCCCCATCTGGTCTTTAAATTCTAATTCTAGCTTAGTTTTGTTCACCTAATCACCTCCTTATAGTCCTTTGTTCCTGAGAATTACTCTCTTACTAGATGAATTTCCTCTAGCCTTTTAACCTTATATATAGGGTAGGCTTGAAGATCAGCAAGGGATTCAGCAACTTCATAAATATCCTCATTTTCTGCTGTAGGTTTTACTTTAGTGAAAGTTTTAGATTTGATAATCTGTCTGTTCCCATCCATTCCTCCATCTAGTTCTAGTTTTAACCTTACATTTTCCTTAACATCTACTACTGCCACATTATCACCTCCTTGTACTTTCTATATAGATAAAAGTAAGTTATTTTACTATTGTTTTTTTAAGTACATCTATTGCTCTTGCTTTGGTATTGACTACTGTCCTATAAGCTATGCCTAATTTTTCTCCTATTTCACCTATGCTCATATCTTCTATATAATAAGCTATTACAACTTCCCGTTGTCTTGGAGTTAATGAATTTATGGCTTGCTTTAATTTTGTTAATTCCTCATTTTGAATAGCTTTGTCTAAAGGGCTTGGTTCATCATCCTTTATAAGTTCTATAAGCTCCATTTCATCATTTCCTATAATTTGATTTAGCGAAATAGCATGTTTTTCCTTGTGTTTATTTAGATAGTGATATTTAAGTTTTAGTTTTACAAATCCTAAAAAATAGCTACCCTTAGTAGAATCATACTCTTCTATGGATCTAAGAACTATTTCATAGCCTTCTTGTAGTAAATCTTCATATAAGTGAGGATTATAGTAATAGTGCCTAATAGAGCTTATTATCAATGGATTTAGTCTGGATAATAGTTCTATTTTTGCCTTTGTATCCCCTTCTTTACTTAAAGCTAATAGCCTACCTATTTCCTTATACAAATTCTCTCCTCCCAATGGGAAGGCGCCTTCCATATTTCCTAGGTAATTATATAGTAACTATTTAATTGAGAAAGGTAAAAAAAAGAGTTGAGATAATTCTTACTATGAAATGGACAATTCCCATTGGAAATCTATAAAAAAGTTTAAAGGTCTTAAGATGATGAAAAGTGAATTTCAGAAATTAAAAAGAGCCAAGGAATAATCCTTGACTCTGTAAATTTATTGGGATTTTATTAAAGTCTTGTTAAGAGTAAGCCAATATCATTGAGTAACTAAAAAGCCTCTTTTTTAAGAATTTCTGCTTTATCGGTCTTTTCCCAGGGTAAATCTAAATCCTTCCTACCAAAGTGACCATAAGCTGCTATGTCCCTGTATATAGGCCTTTTTAAGTCTAAATCTCTAATAATAGCTGCTGGCCTTAAGTCAAAATGCTTTTGAACCAATTCTTCAATTTTTTCGTCGGGCACTTTACCAGTACCAAAGGTCTCTACATATATGGATAAGGGTCTTGCCACTCCTATTGCATAAGCTAGTCCTACTTCACATTTATCTGCTAAACCTGCAGCTACAATATTTTTAGCTACATATCGAGCAGCATAACTAGCTGAACGATCTACTTTTGTTGGATCTTTTCCTGAGAAAGCTCCTCCTCCGTGTCTCCCATAACCCCCATAGGTGTCTACTATTATCTTCCTACCAGTAAGACCTGCGTCTCCCATAGGACCCCCTATTACAAATCTACCAGTAGGATTCACATAGTACTTAGTATTATCATCTATCATCTCAGGGGGTACTACCTTCAATATTACATGTTCTATAATATCCCTTTTTATAATATCCAAATCCACATCAGGGCTATGTTGAGTAGAAACCACTATGTTTTCTATCCTAACTGGTTTGTTTCCATGGTATTCTACTGTAACTTGAGTTTTACCATCAGGTCTTAAGTAATCTAAAGCTCCACTTTTTCTCACATGGGCCAATCTCCTAGCTAATTCATGAGCTAATGAGATTGGCATAGGCATCAGTTCCTCTGTTTCATTGCAAGCAAACCCAAACATCATGCCTTGGTCTCCTGCTCCTATTTTATCAAACTCATCTTCTCCATTGCTCCTATGTTCCAATGCTTTATCTACTCCCATAGCTATATCGGGAGATTGTTCATTAATAGATGTAAGCACAGCACAGGTGTCAGCATCAAAACCGTATTTGGCTCTAGTATATCCAATTTCCTCTACTGTATGTCTTACAATTTTAGGAATATCCACATAGCAGTCTGTAGTAATTTCTCCTGTGACCAATACCAAGCCTGTAGTTACAGCTGTTTCACAAGCAACTCTAGCATCAGGATCCTTCTCCAGTATTGCATCTAAAATAGCATCTGAGATAGCATCACACACCTTATCTGGATGGCCTTCTGTAACGGATTCAGATGTAAATAACCACTTCTTCATAAAATTACCTCCTTAAGTTTAAAACCGTTTTTAATATTTAATCTCTTGATACGGTAGAGGAATATAATCCCATAGATATTTAAAAAACCTCTTCCAAAAGGAAAAGGTCGTTTATTAACCTCATCTTTCAGAAACATAATTCTGTGGGACTTAGCACCTTTGTATAAATACAGGTTGCTGGGTTTCAACGGGCCCATTCCCTCCACCACTCTTGATAAGGTATCAAGATTTGTATTAATTTATACACTACCACTATGTTAGCATAGGTATATATGTATGTCAATTTTAATTTTATTTAAACTATATTAATTAATATCCAAAATATTGTTTTCCTAAGTATTGATATGAAAAAATTGTAAGTACAAATAACTATTATAAAAGTTAAAAAACTTGCTAGATTGTAGTCTCTAGCAAGTTTTTAATTTACTCTATTACATTATTATATTCATCTACAATACAATAAGACATTATGATTATTCTATCTTTTGGCTCAGCAAGTCTTGCAGCAGCTCCATTTAAACAAATATCCCCTTTACCATAAGGTCCTTTAATTACATAGGTTTCAAATCTTTCTCCATTATTTATATTGACCACTTGTACTTTTTCGTTTTCCAAAATATTGGCTTCTTTCATTATTTTCTCATCTATAGTTATACTTCCTACATAATCTAAATTAGCATCAGTTACTGTTGCTCTGTGAATTTTGGATTTTAACATAAATATTTTCATATATGCCTCCTATATGCTTACAATCATATTATCTATAAGACGAGTATTTCCAACTTTTACTGCTATTGCTATTAGTACTTTATCTTCAATTTTTGAAACTGGATCTAATGTTTTTAAATCTACAAATTCAATATAGTCAATGGTATTGTTTTTTCCTGATAGAATAATATTCTCCATTTGTTCTTTTATTTTATGGATATTTCTTTCCCCTTTTTCAATTAAATTCTTTGCCAATACTAAGGCTTTATATAAAAGTAATGCATCCTCTCTTTCTTCTACACTTAAATAGGTATTTCTTGAGCTAATAGCTAATCCATCCTTTTCTCTTACTATAGGACATCCTATTATCTCCACATCCATATTTAAATCTTCTACCATCTTTTTTACTATTACCAATTGTTGAGCATCTTTTTGCCCAAAATAAGCTCTATCAGGTTGAATTATATTAAAAAACTTAGTTAAAACGGTAGTGACTCCTCTAAAATGGGTAGGTCTAGATTTTCCACATAGTCTATCTCCTAGCTTTTCTACTTCCACAAATATACAAAAATCTTCAGGATACATTTCCTCTTTTTGTGGCAAAAATACTATATCACTTCCATTTTCTTCACATTTTTTTAAATCCCTTTTTTCATCTCTAGGGTATTTTTCAAAATCCTCATTAGGAGCAAATTGTGTGGGATTTACAAATATACTTGTTACAACTAAGTCGTTCTCTAATTTAGCTCTCTTTATAAGGCTTATATGACCTTCATGAAGATAACCCATAGTAGGGACAAATCCTATGGATAGATTTTCTTTTTTAGCTTTTTTTATTTCGTCTTTCATTTTTTTTATAGAATTGATTACTTGCATATTGTCCACCTCTTATTTATTCAATTTATCCAATATTTGATCATCTATTTTAAAGCTGTGTTTTTCTTCAGGGAATACACCTGTTTTTATATCCATTATATAATTATTAAATGCTTCATTTAAATCTTCTTTTAAATTTTTATATTGTTTTACGAATTTAGGTGTAAAATCTGAATACATCCCTAACATAT
>JAAYFV010000013.1 GCA_012728075.1 Tissierellia bacterium | reverse complement strand
TATTTCACCTACCATAGAAATAATAAGCATAAGTATCATCTCCTTATACTTATTATACCCTCTAAGAACAAATGTTTCAATAAGTTTTGTGATATATTTTAATATTCATTTGATACGTTTTAGCATTTTTTTTGTATGCTGCTTACTACCTCCTCTGGTCTTCTAAAGTTTCCTAGAGGATAATAAGGTATCATATTGTCTTCAAGCCATTTTAATGCTTCTACTGGTGTTAAACCCCAATTAGTTGGACAAGTAGATAAGACTTCTACTATCCCAAAGCCTTTACCTTCTAATTGAACTTGGAAACATTCTTTGATAGCTTTCTTTGCTTTTCTAACATGAGCGGGACTAGTTACTGTCACCCTTTCTACAAATTTAGCTCCATCGATTGTAGCAAGCATTTCAGCAATCCTTATAGGTTTACCACAGTGTTTTTCATCTCTACCATAAGGAGCTGTTGTAGCCTTCTGTCCTACTAGAGTAGTTGGTGCCATCTGTCCTCCAGTCATCCCATATATTGCATTATTTACAAATATAGTGGATATTTTTTCTCCTCGATGGGCAGCATGGACTATTTCTGCTGTACCTATAGAAGCTAAGTCTCCATCTCCTTGATAAGTAAATACAAAGTTTTCTGGACGGACTCTCTTTATGCCTGTAGCAACAGCTGGCGCTCTACCATGAGCTGCTTCATGCATATCGCAATTAAAATATTTATAGGCTAATACGGAGCAACCTACTGGTGCAACTCCTATTGTTTCATCTAATACTCCCAATTCCTCTAGAACTTCTGCCACTAGTCTATGGATTATACCATGGGTACAACCTGGACAATAATGGGTTTCTACATCGGTCAATCCTTTGGTCTTCTCAAATACTACTGCCATTATATTTCACCTCCATAGATTTTCTTGACTTTTTCTACTATCTCACCTGGTGTTGGTACCATACCACCAGTTCTTCCATAGAAGTGTACTGGATATTTTCCTTTTACTGCAATTTTTACATCATCTACCATCTGCCCTGTATTCATCTCTACAGTTAATATACCTTTACAATTATCATTTATCTTTTCAAATTCTTCATAAGGATAAGGCCATAATGTTATAGGTCTTATTAAACCTACCTTATACCCTTCCTTTTCTAGTTGAGATATAGCCGTTTTAGCTATTCTAGCAGTAGTACCATAAGCTGCTATGACTACATCTGCATTTTCTATATTGTAAGATTCTACCTTTACTTCATTTTCTTTTATAGTGTTATATTTTGCTTGAAGCTTTTTATTATGTTCTTCTAGTTCTTCTGCTTCTAAGTACAAAGAATTGATTATATTTGGTTTTCTCTTCCCGCCTGTACCTGTAGTAGCCCAATCTTTCTCAGGCAAATCCCTTGATTTCGGTTTTTTAAACTCCACTGGCTCCATCATTTGCCCTATCATTCCATCTCCTAGTATCATTACTGGATTTCTATATTGATCTGCTATATCAAAACCTTCTATAACTAGATCTACCAATTCTTGAACATTAGATGGGGCTAGTACTACTACTCTGTAGTCACCATTACCTCCACCTCTTGTAGCTTGGAAATAATCTGTTTGAGATGGCTGTATACTACCTAATCCAGGGCCACCTCTCATTATATTTACTATCACACAAGGAAGCTCAGCCCCTGCAATATATGTTATACCTTCTTGTTTTAAAGATATACCTGGACTTGATGAAGAAGTCATTACTCTAGCCCCTGCTCCAGCGGCACCATATACCATATTTATAGCAGCTATTTCACTTTCTGCTTGTAAGAAAATTCCTCCAATCTTAGGTAATTCCCTAGCCATATACTCTGGCAATTCAGATTGAGGCGTTATTGGATAGCCAAAAAAGTACTTGCAACCTGCTTCTATGGCTGCAGCACCTATAGCTTCATTTCCCTTCATGAGAACTTTAGCCATAAATAAAACCCTCCTTTTTAAATAAATTCTACACTCTCTCAACAGTTATAACTACATCTGGACACATGGTTGCACAATTGGCACAACCAATACATTTGTCCATATCAACTACTGTAGCTGGATGATATCCTTTTGCATTAATTTTTGATTCGTCCAAGAAAATGATCTTCATAGGACACACCGATACACATAGACCACAGCCTTTACAAAGATCTTCCTTAAATGCTACTTTTCCTTTTGCCTTGGCCATATTAACCCCCCTTAATTTTTATATTGTTAAATCATCCAATCCTCCCTCATGTATAAAGTCATCGGGAATATTTCTCCTTCTAGATTGTATGGAAGTTCCTTTGCCACATCTTCTATTGCAGCTACATATCTTATTGGAATATTAGTTATTTTTGAAACTTTTTGTGCTAATTTTTGTCCCTTTAATACATCTTCCACTGTAGTGCTTTTTAACATATGGGTATTGTTTACTATACCTGTTACCTTAGCTCTAGCTGTATCTTCTATTTTTCTTAGGTACTCTATGGCTTTTTCTGCCGTCTGAGTTTCAGGTCTATTGGCATTTAACACAAAAAACATATCATAATTACCTTCTACTAGATAATCCTTATATCTTCCTAAAGTCCTAGCTCCAGCTGGATCTCCTCCTACATCTATTACCCCGTCATAGGAAGTATCCTGCATAGGAACGACTACCTCTGCTGATATTGCAGGTATATCTACTGCTGAGGCATTTATGGAGCTAGAGATAACCTTTATTCCTAGTTGCTCCAATAGTTCCTTTTTTTCTCTACTACGAAAATATAAGTTTACTACGTCTAAATCTGCTAAAGCTACCTTCTTACCCATTTTCGCTAGTTTCACAGCATAATTTATACTAAATTCAGTTTTTCCACTACCATAATGACCTACAATAAATCTTAATCTTTTATCATTTAACACTATATATCACCTATGTTCTATTTGTATTCTTTAGCTTTCTCTTCGCCTGTTAGTACTCTTAAGCCACCTTCTGCTAATGCCATCAATTCATCTTCTCCAGGATATACATATACTTGAGATATAAATTGAACACTTTCCTTAATCCAATTGGTAAATTGTTCATCATGAGCAATACCACCAGTTAAAAGGATTCCATCTACTTTGCCTTTTAATACCGCAGCACAACTACCAATTTCCTTTGCTACTTGATAAGCCATAGCATAGTAGATTAATTGGGCGTATTTATCTCCTTTTTGTATTTTTTCACTTACCTCTATAGCATTGTTGGTATTTAAATAGGATACCATGCCCCCATTGCCCTTTATGAGCTTTCTCATCTCTTCATAGGTATATTTTCCTGAATAACAAAGCTTAACCAAATCCCCTACAGGCAATCCTCCAGAACGTTCAGGAGAAAAGGGTCCATCTCCATCTAATGCATTATTAACATCAATTATTTTACCCTTATGATGAGCTCCTACGGATATCCCCCCACCTAGATGAGCAACTATTAAATTCATATCTTCATATTTTTTACCTTTTATCTTTGCATGACGACGTGCTACTGCCTTTTGATTTAATGCGTGAACTATGCTTCTTATTTCTATTTCCTTTAACCCGGATATCCTTGCTACATCTAATAACTCATCTACTACTACTGGATCCACAATATATGCCTTAACTCCAACTTCTCTAGCTATCTCGTGGGCAATAATCCCCCCTAAGTTAGAGGCATGTTCCCCTTGAAGACCCACCTTTAAATCCTCTAACATCTTTTGATTTACTTCGTAGGTTCCCCCTTCTATAGGTTTTAATAATCCTCCTCGTCCCACAACAGCCCCTAGAGAGTTTA
>JAAYFV010000102.1 GCA_012728075.1 Tissierellia bacterium | reverse complement strand
TACTAAACATTCAGGGGTTTTTCTATGTTTTTAGTGTTATTTGTAGGTTTTTGCATCCTTTTAGACGTATTTTATCTCCATAAAATCAAATTTATATCATAGTCATAATTTTTTGCGGAAACTCAAGCTATTTCATTTAGATTGATAATAAATCAAAAATATGGTATACTATAACTTAAATTTAATATATAGCTATGAAGGGAAAAGTAGATAATCAAGTCCTTTATAGAGAGCTAATGGCTGGTGAAAATTAGCAAGGGCTATTATTGAATCCGACCCAGAGCTATTATCCATATAAGAGAACCGAAAGGTTAAATAGGGTGGCAACGCGGGATAAACTCTCGTCCCTAATATTAGGGATTGGGAGTTTTTTTATATAAAAATATAGGGATAGGAGTGAAAAAGAGATGCTTGATATTAGACGTATAAGAAAAAATCCAGAAGAAGTAAAAAAGGCATTAAACAAAAGACATGGAGATTTTCCCATCGATGAAGTATTAGAACTAGATGAAAAAAGAAGGAGTATGTTGACTAAAGTAGAAGAGATGAAAGCTAGGCAAAATTCTGTATCCAAAGAAATTCCAAAGTTTAAAAAAGAAGGCAAAGACGTATCTTCTTTAATAAGTGAGATGAAGGAGCTATCTGATGAGATAAAAAGACTAGATGGAGAAGTAAAGGAAATAGATGACAAGCTATTAAATCTACTCCTTCATATTCCAAATATTCCTCATGAATCGGTGGTAGAAGGTGAATCCGATGAAGACAATGTGGAGATTAGAAAATGGGGTGAACCTAAGGATTTTGGTTTTGAACCTAAGGCCCATTGGGATTTAGGAGCTGAATTGGATATACTGGATTTTGAAAGAGCTTCAAAGTTGACTGGGGCTAGATTCTCTCTATTTAAAAACGCAGGGGCTAGGCTAGAAAGGGCATTGATAAACTTTATGTTAGATCTTCATACTACAGAGCATGGATATATTGAAATGGCCACTCCCTTTATGGTAAACAGAGATAGTATGATAGGTACTGGCCAATTGCCAAAGTTTGAATACGATATGTTCCATATACCTAGCAAAGATTATTTTTTAGTGCCCACTGCAGAAGTTCCCCTCACTAATTTGTATAGGGATGAAATACTAGATGAAGATATGCTACCTATGTATTATACTGCCTATACCCCTTGTTTTAGGCAAGAAGCAGGGTCTGCAGGTAGAGATACTAGGGGCCTTATAAGAAATCATCAATTTGATAAAGTAGAATTAGTTAAATTTTCTTTACCAGAAGATTCCTATGATGAACTAGAAAAGCTTACCAATAATGCTGAAGAAATTCTAAAACGATTAGGGCTTCCCTATAGGGTGGTTATGTTAAGTACAGGAGATTTGGGTTTTTCAGCAGCAAAGACCTATGATTTGGAAGTATGGATGCCAAGTTATGGCAGGTATGTGGAAATATCTTCTTGCAGTAATTTTGAAGACTTCCAAGCTAGAAGGGCTAATATAAGATTTAGAAGGGAAGATACTAAAAAGCTAGAATTTGTTCATACCTTAAATGGTTCAGGGCTAGCAGTAGGTAGAACATTTGCAGCAATTATAGAGAACTATCAGCAAGAAGATGGTAGTATAAAAATACCAGAAGTCTTGAAACCTTATGCAGGGGGACTAGAAGAAATAAAAAAATAAAAAGATGAATCTATGTAATTGGTTGTAATTTGTAGATAGAGCACGGTTTCTAAAGCAAGGGAACCGTGCTTTTTAAATAAGATAAAGAGGAATTATAATATTTTAGTAGAAATATAGATATAATTAGATAAGAATAGATTTAGGAGGTGGGAAGTTGAATATAAATAAGCGTATACTGATTATATTGATTATCATCTTAGCCCTTGCTGTATCAGGCTGTAATAGAGACATAAGAGATTCTCCTACTTTGATAGTAGAGGATTATAATGGTGTAGACATAGACAATGTTCATCACTATAGGATAGAGGTAGACTTAGATCCAGATAGCAAATCCTATGAGGCTAAACAAAAAGTAGAATATATAAATTCTTCAATAGAAAAACTAGATTACATATATTTTCATCTATATCCCAATGCATATAAATCATTAGAAACAGCTCCTATTTTATTTGATGAATCCCTGTTTACCCAAGAGGACTTTGAACCAGGCTATATGGAATTAAAGGATATATTAGTAGATAATAAACCAGTAAATTTTCAGATAGAAGGAATAGACGATACCATATTGAAAATCCATTTACCTTCCCCACTAAAACCCAATGAAAAGTTAGAAGTCTATTTAGTATACGAAGTTAAACTTCCTTTAAATGTAGATAGATTTGGTTATGGAAAAGATGTATTCAATTTTGGAAATTGGTATCCTATAGCTTGTGTATACGATGATAAAGGTTGGAGTCTAGATCCTTACTATAATATTGGAGATCCTTTTTATAGTGATATAGGCAATTATGATGTAATCATTACAGTACCAGAGGATTTCATTGTAGCAGCTAGTGGAAACATATTACAAGAAAAAATAAAAAAAGGTAAAAGGATTTATACCATAGAAGGTAAAATGATTAGGGATTTTGCTTGGGTTGCTAGCCCTAAGTTTACAGTAAAAGAAGTGGAAGTAGAAGACACAGTTATAAAATTATACTCTTTAGAAGAAAAAGAGGAAATAGAGGATTTTGCCTCCCAAGTAGGTATAGATTCTATAAGCATATTTAATAAAATATTTGGCAAATACCCTTATGGACAATATTCTATAGTTATGACGGAATTTCCTACAGGCATGGAGTATCCTACCATAGTTTTTATAGGCAAAAACTATTTTAATACTACTTCCAAGGAAATTTTAGAAACCATAATAGTCCATGAAACTGCCCATCAATGGTGGTATGGAGTAGTTGGCAATGATCAGGTAGATGAACCTTGGTTAGATGAATCCTTTGCTACCTATTCGGAAGTAATATATATTGCTGAAAAATATGGTGAAAAAATAGCAGAAGAGTATTATAATTATTATTGTAAGAACAATTACGAATACGGAAAACTCCTCATAACTAAGGATGAAATAATCAATAAACCTGTAAATCAGTTTAGCAATTGGGATGATTATGGGTTATTGGTATATTCTAAAGGGGCTATGTTTTTAAAGGAGATAGGCGAGGATTTTGGGGTAGAGGTATTATACCATATATTGAATAGGTACTATAACACATATAGATTTTATAATGCAACAACAGAAGATTTTATACATATATGTGAAGAAGTGACCAATACCTCTTTTGATAAGAGAGTTGATAAATGGCTATATGGAAAAGATGAAAAAGGAGGATCATGACCCTCCTTTTATATTAGTACCGTCTATCATTCCATCCCATTCCACCAAATAGTATTACTAGTAGTAGAAAGAAGAATAGTAGACTAGAGTCATCACCACCCCAGAATCCCCCTCTTCTTTGCAGATCCGTCATATAAATACCTCCTTTGTAATATTATAATTTCTGTATTATATTATATAGATATGAAGGGTAATAGGTTACACCAAATTTATGTTATATTATTGTTAGAATTAAACTAAAAAATGGGGGAAATGTATATGAAAAAAAGACTTACAAGGATTCTTATACTATCTTTATTATTTGTATTTATTATAAATTCAACTACATTTGCCATAATAGGCATTGAAAATCAGGTTTCTGCCTATCTATTAGGGGATTTTGAAACTGGAGAAATACTAGAAGAATATAATATTAATAAGCCTATGGAAATAGCCAGTATTACTAAAATCATGACTTATTTAGTGATTATGGAGGAAATACAAAAGGGAAGTATTTCTATGGAAGATAAAATTCGTATAGATGAGGATATTGCTAAGATTAAAGGTTCTAGTTTAAAATTAGAAGAGGGAGAGATTTTTACGGTAAAGGAATTGTTAGAAGGCTTAATGGTAGTATCAGCAAATGATGCTGCCTATGCCCTTGCAAAACATACGGCAGGCACAGAAGGAGCCTTTGTAAGGAAGATGAATGAAAAGGCTAAAGAACTAGGACTGGACACTGCTATATTTTTCAATTCCACTGGACTACCAGAGGGAGAAGTTCAAAATTTAATGAGTCCTAAGGATATATTCATCCTTTCAAGATATACTATAAATAAATTTCCAGAGGTTTTATCTTTAGCTACTATTCCCCAAATAGAAATTCCAATGAGGAATTATAAAGAGAAAAATACAAATCCTTTGTTAAAAGAAATAGAGGGAATAGATGGACTTAAAACGGGATTTACCAATAAAGCTGGATATTGCCTAGTATCCACCCTTAAAGTTTGTGCCTTAGATGGAGAACATGAAGATTTTAGACTCATAGGTATAGTAATGGGGACTGAAAGTGAACAGAAGCGAAAGGAAATGGCTAAAGCGTTAATACAATATGGATTGGATAACTATTCTAAAAAGATTATTGCAAATAAAAACGTACCTATAGATATTATTTCTATACCTAAGAGTAGAACTAAGGATATAGAAGTTTATCCTGCTAATAACTATAGTACTTTGATAAAAACAGGGGATAGTTTAGACCTTGATATTCAAATAGACGAAAATATAAAATTACCTTTGAAGGAGTTGGACAAGATAGGGAAAGTATCTATATATAAAAATGGACAGAAATTAGATGAAATAGATTTAATAGTTCGTGAAGATATAAAAAAGGAAAGGCTATTAATAGTCCTATTTAGACATATAAAGGACTTTGTAACCTTAATGTTCACCAAAATATTAAAAAGGTAGAGGAAATTTAAATTGACAAAAGGGGAAAACTAATGTAAAATGTATTAATGTGAATATTAGTTGTGCACCCGTAGCTCAGTAGGATAGAGCAGCGCCCTCCTAAGGCGTGTGTCGGGGGTTCGATTCCTCTCGGGTGCACCATATATTTGGTGATATGTTTATGGATGAATTATATATGAGATTAGCCCTTGAAGAAGCATATAAAGCTCTTAGCACCTATGAAGTACCTATAGGTGCTGTTATTGTACATGAAGACAAAGTGATTGGAAGAGGGTATAATAGAAGGGAAATAGATAAGGATCCAACAGCTCATGCAGAGATTATTGCTATAAAAGAAGCCAGTAAGTATTTAGGAGGTTGGAGACTTACAGGGGCTACTATATATGTTACTTTAGAGCCTTGTGCCATGTGTGCAGGGGCTATAATCAACTCTAGAATAGATAGGGTAGTAATAGGTACAAAAGACCCTAAAGGAGGCTGTTGTGGCTCCATAATCAATCTACTAGATAATCCAGGATTTAATCACAGGGCAGATGTAAAATTTGGGGTACTAGAGTATGAATGTAGTAGTATAATTACGAATTTTTTCAAACAAATAAGAAATAACAAACAGTACAAATTTTAATACTACTCATCTTATTTTATTTATGGAGAGATGTCCGAGAGGTTGAAGGTGGTGGTCTCGAAAACCACTGTACAGGCATTCTGTACCGAGGGTTCGAATCCCTCTCTCTCCGCCATTAGATTTTAAACCTAGCATTAGCTAGGTTTTTACATTACATAGGCTATTTATTTGTACATAATCCAACTATTTCTGATAAAATGTAATTGTATAAAATAAACTAAAGGAAGGGATAATTATGGAATTACTCAAGGAAACATTAAAAGCAATAGGGCCACCAGACGAAGAGGCCAAAAAAAGAGCTAAAGAAAGATTGGATAGTTTAGCAAAGCCTATAGGAAGCTTAGGTAAATTAGAAGAAATAGTTATCAAAATGGCAGGAATTACTGGGAAACCTCATAACAAAATAGAAAAGAAAAATATAGTAGTTATGTGTGCTGATAATGGGATAGTAGCAGAAGGAGTAAGTGCTTGTCCCCAAGAATTTACTATGATATTAACTGAGAATATGACAAAGGGTTTTACAGGAGTATCCGTATTATCAGAAATGACCAATACGGATTTGACTATTGTAGATATTGGACTAAATGGGGATATAGACAATCCTAAAGTGTTAAACAAAAAAATAAATTATGGAACCAAAAATTTTACAAAAGGTCCAAGTATGACTTACGATGAGGCAGTTAAAGCTATTGAAGTTGGAATAGATATAGGAGATAGCCTTTATTCTGAAGGATATGATATATTAGGAACTGGAGAGTTAGGAATAGGGAATACTACCACTTCTGCTGCAGTTCTAAGTGCTTTTAGTGGATTAGATACAGATATTACTAGTGGTAAAGGAGCAGGGCTTACAGAAGAACAATATAATTTTAAGAAAAATGCCATCAAAAAAGGCCTAGAAATAAATAAGCCTAACAAGGAAGATCCAGTAGATGTAATATCTAAAGTTGGTGGCTTTGATATAGCTGGTATGTGTGGACTATTTTTATCTGCAGCTAAAAATAAAAAGCCCATCGTAATAGACGGTTTCATATCCTCAGCAGCAGCTCTATGTGCAGTAAGATTTAATCCTTTAGTCAAGGAATACATATTTCCTTCTCATCTATCTAAGGAACCTGGTGCTGTCTATATGTCAAAAGAGCTAGGGCTTGAACCTATGTTAAATTTGGATATGAGATTAGGAGAAGGATCAGGTTGCCCATTAGCTTTTCAAATAATAGATGGGGCTTTATATATAATGGACAATATGGCTACTTTTGAAGAAGCATCCATTGATAGCGAAGTATTGATAGATATTAGAGAAGAAAAATAATAATTTAGGTGATATCATGATAATTTTAGTAACAGGTGGAGCACGAAGTGGCAAGAGCACTTTTGCAGAAAGCCTATACGAATATAAAAAAGATGTGGTATATATTGCTACCTCTAAAATATGGGATAAAGAGATGGAAGAGAGGGTCAAGCTCCATCAAAGGAGTCGCCCTTCCTGTTGGAGAACCTATGAGGCTAATTATTTGCTAGTAGATGCCCTAGGAGAAGAAAGAAATTACCTATTAGATTGTATTACAGTGCTTACATCAAATATAATGTTTGATATGACCAAGGAAGAAGAATACATAGACTATCAGCTTCAAAGTCAAGTGGAGGATAAAATATACGAAGAACTATATTCCCTAATAAAAGCCGTTGAAAACAAAAAATATAATTTAGTATTAGTAACCAATGAGGTAGGATATTCATTAGTTCCGGAAAATCATATAGGTAGGGTGTTTAGAGATATTCAGGGAAGGATAAACCAAAGAATAGCTGCTTTATCCCACGAGGTTTATTTGGTATGTTGTGGTATACCGGTGAAGATAAAATGATAGATGGACTTATATTAGCCATTCAGTTTTTAACCCGATTGCCTATAAAAAAGCCCGTAGAGTTTGATGATAAAAATTTATCTAGAAGTATCCTATTTTTCCCTTTGGCAGGTTTGATAATTGGAAGTATTGGGGGATTATTTTACCACATATTTTCCCATTTAAATGAATACATAGGGACTTTTTTTGCCTTAGTATCTATGATAGCAATAACAGGAGGCCTTCATCTAGATGGATTATCGGATACTTGTGATGGTTTTCTTTCTTATAGGGAAAAGGATAGGGTTCTTGAAATAATGAAGGATAGTCGTGTTGGGGTTTTTGGAGTTATATCTATAGTATTAGATATACTTTTTAAGTATATTCTCATATTGAGCATTGCTGGAAATCTCCCCTTAATATTGGCTTTATCCTATGGTAATAGTCGATTAGTAATATCTTATATAATGTCTACCAAAAAGGTAAGTAGAAAAGGTGGCCTAGGAGATATGTTTCATAAGAGCAATCCAAAAATATTTGCTCTAATAGGAGGAATTATATATATTATCATGTTATTTTTGATTAACCCGGTATATATACTACCACTTATATTTTCATTTTTGGCAGCAGAAATAATGACATGGATAAGTTATAAGAAGATAGATGGTTTTACTGGAGATGTATATGGAGCTACCATTGAAATTGGTGAAATAACATCTTTAATAGTTTTTTTATTTTTGGAGGTGGTTAAGTGGATATAATATTGATACGCCATGGACAAACAGAAGATAATGCAGATAGAATATTTAGTACCAAGGATACTAAGTTGACAGAAAAAGGTAGGGAACAGATTAAAAACACTAAGAAAATTGTAGATACCTTATCTTTTGACAAAGTATATGTAAGCCCATTATATAGAGCCATTGAAACTATGGAAATCCTAGGCTTAGAAGGAGAAAAAGAAGAAAGAATAAAGGAAGTGGACTTTGGACTATTTGAGGGAAATAGCTATGAAGCTCTCAAAGAGAAGTTTCCAGAGGAAGTTAAACAATGGGACGAAAATTATATAAACTATGTAACTCCAGAAGGGGAAAGTATTAAGCTTGCCTATGAAAGGGTTACATCATTTTTAGAGGAAATATCCAAGAAAGACGAAGATGTAGTTTTAGTATGCCATGATGGGGTTATAAGGATTGCTTTAAGCTGGGTATTTAATAATATAGATTATTTTTTTAAATTCAAAGTGGAAAATGGTAGTATTAATATAATTTCCATAGACGAATATGGGTTTAAATATATCGAAAAGACAAATTATACTATAAAACCAAAGTTATTACAAAATTTGTAATTCATCTATAATTAAATATTGAGGAAAAGATTGGTAAACCGTTAATAGTTATAATGAAATAAAAACGGAGAATTTAATTCTCTGTTTTTATTTTTGAAAAAGTTTGATAAAGTAAGAAAAAGAGCAAAAAGTTAAGAAAAATCAAAAAAAACTTAAATTTTAACAGATTAACATAGGAAAACAAACTTGAATAATAATATAGTATATGATAAGCTATAATTGAAAGTCAAAGAAAGTCAAAGTTTAATTATATATAAGGAGGTTGATACTATGTTTGGAATCACACCTTATAGAGGATGGAGAAGGGGAATGCCCAGTGAATTTAGATGGGATATTGATAGGATGTTTGATTCTATGTTACAAGAATTTGATGATATAGACTCTTATCATCCATTAAGAGTAGACATTAAAGAAAAAGATAAGGAATATGTACTTGAAGCAGAAATTCCAGGAGTAGATAAAGATGATATATTGCTAGAGCTAAAAGACAATGTATTAACTATAGCTGTAGAAAGAAAAGAAGAAGTAAATGAAGAAAAAGAAAACTATATAAGACGAGAAAGAAGATATGGTTCCTTTAGAAGATCTTTCTATGTTGATGATGTAGATCAGGATAAAATTAAAGCCAAATTTAAGAATGGAGTATTAAAAGTAAAACTACCTAAAAAAGAATCAATTCCTCCAAAGGAAAACAGAATTCCTATAGAATAAGCTTAATTTAAACAGTCACCTAAATAGGTGGCTGTTTTTTGAGAATAGTACTTTTCTCTAATATATATTTGAAACATATTAGAAAAGATGGTATATTAATATTGAATGACGGAAAAATGTATTCTTATTAGTGTTATTTGGATAAGCAGAAGATGAGGAAAAGTACTAAAATATACTTATGTTAGGATACTTAGTAAAAGTATTGAATCTTTAAAATATTTTATGAAATCCGAAGAATAGATGATGTTAATATAAAGGCATTTGAAAAGGGCCTGAGCCTATAAGACTTCCTTTAAAAAATAAGACAAGGGATTATCCCTTGTCTTATTTGCTATATAATATTTGATTACTCATATTCTTTTAGTAATTGATCTTTAATATCCCATAGGGGTTTTGAAAGGTCTACAAAATATTCATGGGGATTTTCAAATCTAAGTACTTCTTCCCAAAGGGTCTCTATTTCTTTTGCACAATAGTCTCTTATCTCATCTATTGGAGGAGTTTCGTATATACATTTGCCTTTATCAAATATTTTAACTAATAATTTTCTTGCATAGAAGTTAGTTAAAGTTTTCCTTTTCCAAGTGAATAGAGGATGAAATATTTCATAAGGCTTAGTTTCATCGATTTTTTCATCATGTAATGTAACTACATCAGCAATGGCTTTATTCGTAGTCTTATCGTAAAGCCTATAAACTTGCTTAAAACTAGGTGTGGTAATTTTTTCTACATTTTCGCTAAGCTTGATTTTAGGTATTATTTTCCCATCTTCTTCTACGGCGGTAAGCTTGTATACTCCACCAAAAACTGGTTCTGATCTGGCAGTAATCAATCGTTCTCCTACTCCAAAGGAATCAACCTTAGCTCCTTGATTTAACAGATCTCTAATTACATATTCATCTAGGCTACTAGATGCTACAATAGGGCAATCATGAAATCCCGCTTCATCTAGCATCTTTCTTGCTTCTTTAGAGAGATATGAGATATCTCCACTATCTATCCTAATGCCTTTTGGTCTAAATCCCCTTGGGACCACTTCTTCGTTAAATGCCTTTATAGCATTAGGTACACCAGATTTTAATACATTATAAGTATCCACCAATAATACGCAATTATCTGGATATAGTCTTGCATAAGCCTTAAAAGCTTCTAATTCAGTGGGAAATAGTTGTACCCAACTGTGGGCCATAGTACCTAATGCTGGGATATTGAAATCCCTATCTACTATGGTACAAGCAGTACCTATAGCACCACCAATATATGCAGCTCTAGCTCCTAGAATGGCACCTTCATAGCCTTGAGCTCTTCTAGAACCAAATTCCATTATAGGTCTACCTTGTGCAGCTCTTACTATTCGATTAGCTTTTGTGGCTATTAGGCTTTGATGGTTGATGGTTAGCAATATCATAGTTTCAATTATTTGAGCTTGAATTATAGGTCCTCTTACTATTACTATAGGTTCTCCTGGGAAAATAGGAGTACCTTCAGGAACAGCCCATACATCGCATTGAAATTCAAAATTTTTAAGATATTCTAAAAACTCTTCGCTAAACATTCCCTTAGAACGGAAATATTCTATATCTTCATCATAAAATTTTAAATTTTGAAGATATCCAATTAGCTGTTCTACTCCAGCCATAATAGCGAAGCCACCATCATCAGGTATGGATCGGAAGAACATATCAAAATAGGCGATTTTATCCTCCATACCATTTTCAAAATACCCATTGGCCATGGTAAACTCATAGAAATCTGCTAACATAGTCAGGTTTTTCTTTTCCTTCCAATCAATATTGGTCATTTTAAAAATCTCCTTTTTATAATCGTTAGTATATCTTTTATATCAATTATATTACCTAAATTGATAAAGTTCAACATTGTGGAAAAAAACACAAATTTATCAACAAATTTTAGAAAATAATAAACGGAGGGCATATATTCATATCTTCACCCTCCGTCATTTAAAATAGAACTTTCTGTAGTTATACCAACCTCTAACTTTTGTATCAAACATTAACTGCAATTTTCTATCAACACTCCTAAAAGTTTAACGCCTACTACTTAAAATAGACATTATTGAATTTGAATTTCAAACCATTAAACGCCTAAACAATACTTAACTTTAAACCTAAAACTACTCTTATCGACTCATCTAAATTTTTGTTATTTTTAACTAGTAGGTTGGCTATAACTATTAGTTCTATTTAATTTAATTATATACTAGATTCAAGTATTTGTAAAGCAATTTTCAGAAAATATTGACAAAATAGTTTACATATTTAATAGTTTTTCCCCTTTTTCCGTAATAGTAACTGAATTTACGGAAATTTTATTACAATGGTTAGCATAAGGACATTTACTACAGCTAATATTACAATCATTTATTCCATTATCTTCCCTAATATAGCCCATACGAGCTAGCTGAGTAAAAGCCTCTTCAACTAGCTCCTCAGGTATATTTAAGTTTCGTGCTATATTGCTTTTAGATATATAATTTGAATTATAAATTTCCTTTAACACTTCTTTTAGCAAAAAACCATCTCCTTAAATATTAGCTGAAACCTAGAAGTCTACCAATTTGATATACCAACACAGCAGCAATCCATCCTATTATAAAGGTATATAGGACAGTAAATAAAGCCCATTTACTTGAATTAGTTTCTTTTTTTATAGTGGCTATAGTAGCAGCACAAGGTGTATATAATAAGGTCATTACCATAAAGGATACAGCTGTTAATGGAGTAAACACCCTTTGCATAGCTGCTATTAGTTCTGTACCTTCTCCCACACCTGCATATACCATACCTAGAGTAGCTACTACAGCTTCTTTTGCTGCAATCCCAGCGAACAATCCTACAGCAGCTTGCCAAGTTCCAAAGCCTGCAGGTTTAAAAACAGGAGCTATGAAGGAACCAATTCTACCTAATATACTACTTTCTCCATAAGGCTCTACTCCAATAGGTAACATAGCTAGAACCCACAATATAGTTACAACTGCAAAAATAGTAGTACCAGCTCTCTTTAAAAATCCAGAAACATTATCCCACATATTTCTTAAAACATTTCTCAAAGTGGGTAATCTATAAGGAGGAAGTTCCATGATAAAATAGGAAGGTTCCCCTTTAAATAAGGTATTGCTAAATATTTTTGCCATCAATAATGCTATAAAAATTCCTAAAAGATAGATGAAAAATAATACTAAACCGCCTTTATCTGGGAAGAAGGCTGCAATAAATACCAAATAAATAGGTAATTTAGCTCCACAGGACATGAAGGGATTGATCAAGGTAGCAATCATTCGATCCTTCTTATTATCCAAAGTTCTAGTAGCCATAATTCCTGGAACATTACATCCAAAACCTACAATCATGGAGATGAAGGTCTTACCTTGAAGACCTAAAGCCCTCATTATATTATCCATTACATAAGCAGCTCTAGCCATATAACCAGTATCTTCCAGTATCCCCATTAGCATATATAATACCACTATTAAAGGAATAAACTCTAAAACTGCTCCCACACCGCCAATAAGTCCTTCAGCTACAAAGGATATAATCCAATCTGGAGAATTTATACTGATTAAGAATGATTCAATAAATCCCCCTAAGATTTCTATCCCTTCTTCTACTAATCCCCCTAATAGGTCTTCGCCAATAGCAAAAGTTAGTTGAAAAACTATAAGCATTATCAGTGCAAATATAGGTAGTCCTAGATACTTATGGGTTAATATTTTATCTATTTTATCAGTCATTGTTTCTTCCATTACATCAGGTCTTTTTACCCCTTCATTTGTAATGCTATTTACAAATTCATATCTTTTGTCGATAATCTCTAATTCATACTTTTCTGCATTTTTTTTGAATTGTTCTACCATTTTATTAAACTCCTCAGAGGAGCTTAAATCTTCATGGTTATTTATAAATTCATATATATATTCGTCCCCTTCCAATAGTTTAATAGCAATCCATTGGGGAGGATATTCTAAATTTTTATTGCTTAAAAAATCTTTCACTTTTTCTATTTCTTTGTCGATACTTTCACCATAAGATATATGGGGTTTATGTTCTATATCTTTTTCCATTAATTCTATGGACTTTTTGATTAGTTCATCAATCCCCTTTTTTTTGGATGCTATAGTTGGCACTACAGGTGCACCTAATTTTTCAGAAAGAGCATCTATATTTAAATTAATATTTCTTTCCTCTGCTTCGTCTATCATATTTAAAGCGATTACTATTTTAGCACCCATTTCTAATAATTGGGTAGTTAAATATAGATTACGTTCAATATTAGTTGCATCTACAACATTAATAACTATGTCAGGATTATTTTTGAGAATAAAATCTCTTGCAACTATCTCATCTTCTGAAAAGGCACCTAAACTATAGATACCAGGAAGGTCCACTATATTATAAGTTTTCCCATTAAATTTAATTTTTCCTTCTTTTTTCTCTACGGTAACTCCTGGCCAGTTTCCTACATGTTGGTTAGAGCCAGTTAAGGCGTTAAATAATGTAGTTTTACCGCTATTAGGATTTCCTACTAAAGCTATTGTATTCACTTGAATCCCCCTTACCATATGATAATCATTATCAACAAAAGACAAAAATAAAAATCCTAATGTAAATCTTCGACTATTATTTTTTGAGCTAATCCACGACCAACTGCAATCTTATTTCCTGATAGGGAGACAATCAAAGGACCTCGATCATTTTTTAACACTTGAACATTAGATCCAGTATTAAATCCCATTTCATAAAGCCTCCTAGTAGCATTGCCTCCAGCATCTATTTTTTGGACTTTTCCTTTATCTCCAGGATTTAATTGGATTAGTGATTTTTTACCCATAACAATCCCCCTTTCGTAAGTATCTAAAGTTTATATAAACTTAGATAAACTATCTATACTTTACTTTGAAACTGATAATTACTATCAATATAATAATATATTTTTGGAGTAAATGCAACTATTTTGGGTAAAATAATCATTTAATTAATTTTTTATGATAGAAATATATCAACAAATGATACAGAATTGGCTTAAGGCTATAAAACAAAATATGTTTACAAAAGTTAAGTATTAGGATATAATAGAAACACACCCCAGGGGGGAGGGGATTCTTTAAGGAGGAGATTATTATGTTAACTAAAACTATTACCATAGATGTATTAGGAATGACCTGTGCTGCTTGTTCCGCTAGAGTAGAAAAGGTATTGAGGAAACAGGATGGCGTGTTAAATGTAGCAGTAAATTTGTTACAACAAAAAGCCACCATAGAATATGATAGGAATAAAATAGATATACTTAAAATAATTGAGACTATAGAAAATACTGGATATCAAGTACCCTTAGAAAAAAGAACCCTTTTAATACAAGGAATGACTTGTGCTGCTTGCTCTGCTAGAGTGGAAAAAGTATTAAACAAGATAGATGGGGTAATCAAGGCTAATGTAAATTTATCCACTAATAAAGCAGTAGTGGAATTCCCATCTGGAGTAGTAGAAGATGAGACATTGGTAGAAGCAGTAGAAAAAGCTGGATACAAGGCAGAAGTGGAAATAGATAGGGATATAGATAGGGAAAAGGAGCTTAGAGAAAAAGAAATAAAATCCCTAAAAACTTCCTTTGTGATTTCTGCAATATTAACTATTCCATTATTTTCTGCTATGTTTTTCCATATGGCAGGGGTGGACAACATACTTACCAATGGATATTTTCAGCTAATATTAGCTACTCCTGTTCAATTTATCATAGGTTATAGATTTTATAAAGGGGCTTTCAATTCTTTGAGAGGCGGAGGGGCCAATATGGATGTGTTAGTATCCATGGGTACTTCAGCAGCCTATTTTTATAGTCTATATAATTTGCTGACAGGAGTTCATGAATACTATTTTGAAGCCTCAGCAGTTATTATTACTCTAATACTATTGGGCAAAACCTTTGAAGCGATAGCTAAGGGCAAAACTTCTGAAGCCATAAAGAAACTAATGGGACTTCAACCTAGGACAGCTCGAGTAGTTCGAGATGGTATGGAGATGGATATTCCTATAGAAAAAGTAGAAATAGGGGATATAATAGTGGTTAGACCTGGAGAAAAGATACCTGTAGACGGCATAATAATAGAAGGAAATTCATCTATAGATGAATCCATGATAACTGGGGAAAGTATCCCTGTAGATAAAACTAAAGGGGATGAAGTAATAGGAGCTACTATAAATAAATTTGGTTCTTTTAAGTTTAGAGCAACTAAAGTTGGAAAGGATACAGTACTTTCTCAGATAATTAAATTAGTAGAAGATGCTCAAGGTTCTAAAGCACCAGTGCAGAGATTAGCAGATAAAATATCTGGTATATTTGTACCATTGGTAGTAGTTATTGCATTAATTACCTTTTTAGTATTCTATTTTATTGAAGGCAGTTTTAATACAGGGTTAATGAATGCAGTAGCAGTATTGGTAATCGCTTGTCCTTGTGCATTAGGTCTAGCAACACCTACAGCTATAATGGTTGGTACAGGTAAGGGAGCGGAAAATGGTATATTAATAAAATCTGGTGAACATCTAGAAAGAGCTCATGAAATGGAAGCTATAATATTAGACAAAACTGGAACCATAACCAAGGGAGAACCAGAAGTAACAGATATAATAAGTTTTGATTCTTTAGATAAGTATGAATTGTTGCAAATAGCAGCTTCAGTAGAAAAATCTTCAGAACATCCTCTTGGGCAAGCTATTGTAAAAAAAGGAGAGGAAGAACTACTTATATTAACTGAAGTAGAGGATTTTATGGCTTTGCCTGGTAAAGGACTTAAGGGGGCTTTAGAAGGAAAGGTAATATATATAGGTAATAGGAAATTAATGGAGGAAGTAGGTATTTCTATAGAAATAGGAGGAAAAGAATTGCTTCGATTGGAATCAGAAGGGAAAACCCCTATGTTAATAGCAATAAATAACAAACTAGCAGGAATAATAGCGGTGGCAGACAAAATTAAGGAAAACTCTCAAAAGGCTATAGAAGATTTAAAAGCTATGGATCTTGAAGTGTATATGATAACAGGAGATAATGAGAGGACAGCTAAAGCCATCGCCAAAGAGGTAGGGATAGACAATGTACTAGCTGAGGTTCTTCCTGAGAATAAAGCAGAAATGGTAGAAAAAATAAGAGGAGAAGGAAAAATTGTAGGAATGGTAGGAGATGGAATTAATGATGCTCCAGCTTTAGCAGCAGCTGATATAGGATTTGCTATAGGTACTGGTACAGATGTAGCTATGGAAGCTGCAGATATAACCCTTATGAGAGGAGATTTAAATGGTGTTGTTACAGCTATTAGATTAAGTCATAATACCATGAGGATTATTAAACAAAATTTATTTTGGGCCTTTTTCTACAATTCCATAGGTATACCCTTTGCTGCACTAGGGTATTTAAATCCAATGTTAGCAGGAGCAGCTATGGCCTTTAGTTCTGTATCAGTAGTAAGCAATTCTTTAAGATTAAAAAAGTTTAAATAATAGGATGAAGGAGGGATTGAGATGAAAAAAGTAATAATTATTGAAGGTATGTCTTGTAATCATTGTGTGATGGCAGTAAAAAATGCGTTATCTCAAATAGAAGGAGTTTCCCATGTAGATGTAGAATTAAATAACAACAGAGCAATAGTAGAAGGAGAAATAATCCCAGATGAAATTATAAAAGAAAAAATAGAAGAAGCAGGATATGATGTAATAGAAATAAAATAGAAAATTGGTGATATTATATGAATTAAGGGAAGCAAAAAGCTGCTCAAAAGTTAAAGACGGTAAGAGGACAGATAGATGGCATAATTAAGATGATAGAAGAAGACAGGTATTGTGTAGATATATCCACACAAATATTATCAGCCATAGGATTACTTAAAAAAGCCAATATAGATGTATTAAATTCTCAAATTAGATCCTGTGTAAAAGATGCAATCTTAGAAGGAGAGGAAGAAGGAGAAGAAAAAATTGATGAGATTATAATGATAATAGATAAGTATATAAAATAATAGCCAATAACTATCTTTTAATTATCAATAATTAAAAGATAGTTATTTATTTTATATATGGTATTATTAATTTAGTAATATCTTTTATTAAATCTATTTCTTTTTTAGAACAGCGTTTTAATATAAAAAATAGTTCCTTTAGTTCATCGTCTATTACATCAGAATTATATTGACTAAAAGACTCTGAGATGAGACATTGGTCATCTATCTTATAAGAATTATCCAACAGATAATCAGTAGATATGTGAAGGGTATTAGCAATATTTACCAAAGTCTCTATACTCATTTTTCTTTCTCCCCTTTCAATTTGACCTATGTAATAAGGAGAAAGATTAAGTAGTTCTGCAAATTTTTCTCTTGTTAAATTTAATCTTTCCCGTTCAAAACGGATTTTAGCACCTACATTTTTTAAATTTAAAACAGACAAACTATCATTCATCATTATTCCACTCTCCTTATATTAACTCTATTATTAAAACGGTATCTATTGAATTGGCTATAAGCATAAAAAAATAGTTGCCAATTCATATAAAATATATTATTGTATTAATATAATCAATTGATATAAATAAATTACTTATTAAATGAGGAGGAAAAATAGTGAAAAACAAAACAAATAAGAATACCCCCACCTTTAAGTTCAAAAAAATAGGTGGGGGATGAATTATGTAGTGACAAGAATTTAAGTATATTGTATAATATAAATGACGAGAACTTATGTTCAAAATAGGCGAAAATAAAAAGAAATCAATTTAAATTTTCACATGAGAAATATCAAAATACAATGGGATAAATCCCAAAACTTGGTACTTAAATATAATTAAAGAATATAAAATAATAATGTTTTAGGGTCAAGGAGGAAAGATGTGAAAGAAAAAATAGATAATTTAAGAGAGCTTTTGCATAAAGAAATGGATGGGGATCAGATTGACTATAATAATGTTTTAAAGATAAGTAAGGAATTGGATGAGCTTATAGTAAAATATCATAAAGGCAAACAATTACAAAACAAAAAACCTATCAATAAAAGCTAGTAAGCACTTACTAGCTTTTATTGATTAGAATTAATTGTAGCCTTTTCTAATAAGGATTCTTTATTTTTATAAGTGGGAGTAGTTTATACAAATTAATAATAAATATTAAATATAGTGTTGATTTTTAGTAGGGAAATGGGTATAATAATAATGAAGGTCAAAGATAGTCAAACATTTTTGATTTTCATGTTTTATGGAAAAGGGGTGATGAAGCCTATGGAGTATAAAGACTATTATAAAATACTGGGAGTAGATAAAAATGCTAGTACTGATGAAATAAAGAAAGCTTATAGGAAATTAGCTAAAAAATATCATCCAGATTTAAATCCAGGTAATAAAGAAGCAGAACAAAAATTTAAGGATATAAATGAAGCTTATGAGGTTTTAGGAGACGAAGAAAAACGAAAAAAATATGACGCCTTTGGTAGTGGATATAATTTTACAGATGGACAGCATTTTGATCCTTCACAATTTGGATTTGAAAATTTTGGAAATGGGTATAGATATACTTATACTACTACTGGTGGTGAAGGTTTTAGCGATTTTTTCAATATGTTTTTTGGTGAGGATTTGTTTTCAGATAATGATTTTGGAATAGGCGATTTGTTTGGTAGAAGAGCAGGTAGAACAAAAAGTAAAGGACATTATTATGAACCTAAACCTCAATATGAATCAGAAATAGACATAAGTTTAGAAGAAGCATATAGAGGTACTACTAGGACTATATCTTTTAGGGTAGGGAACGAAACCAAATCTATATCGGTGAAAATACCCCAAGGAATATTGCCCGGGAAAAAAATAAAGATTAAAGGCGAAAAAGCTGGAATTGATGGAGATATATATCTAAAGGTCAATATTAAACCTGACAAAAGATATAAACTTGAAGGGTTAGATGTATATCAAAAAGTGGAATTACTTCCTTGGGAAGCTGCTTTAGGAAGTAAAATAACAGTAGATACATTATCTGGAGATAAAATTAGAGTAAATATACCTCCTAATATGAGTGGAGGTAAGAAAATTAGAATACCTAAAAGAGGTTATAGAGATATGAAAGGAAATATTGGAGATTTGTATATTGAAATCAACATAGTAAATCCACCTAATTTAACTGAAGAACAGAAAAAACTTTATGAAAGATTGCAATCTATAACTAAATATAATCCAAGAGAATAAGGGGTGATGTTTATGGATTTAAGTAAATTCACGCAGAAAAGTGTAGAAGCAATACAAAAATCTCAAGAGATAGCAATAAAATATGACAATCCTCAACTAGAGGAAATACATCTTCATTATGCATTAGTTGATCAAGAAAATGGTTTAATTCCAAGGATATTATCCTACATGGGTGAAAATGTAGAATTAATTAAAAATGATATTCAAAGGGAATTAGAGCGATTACCTAAACAATCTGGAGGGGGCGGAAATTTATATCCTAGTAGAATTTATACTAAAATATTATTAAATGCAGAAGATGAAGCAAATAAATTTGAAGATCAATTTGTAGGGGTTGAACATCTATACATTTCTCTTTTAAAGGAAAGAGGTACCATATCAGAAGCTATATTTAATAGATATAATATAAATTTACAGAGATTTAAGGAAGCTCTTAAAAAGATTAGAGGCAGCCAAACTATAACTTCAGACAATCCAGAAGATACCTATAATGTTTTAGAAAGATTTGGTAGAGATTTAACAGAAGAAGCAAGAAAAGGTAAATTAGATCCTGTTATAGGTAGAGATGAGGAAATAAGAAATACTATTAGAATTTTATCTAGAAGAACTAAGAACAATCCAGTGCTAATAGGAGAACCTGGAGTAGGTAAGACTGCTATAGTGGAAGGATTAGCTCAGAGGATAGTAAATGGAGATGTGCCAGAAGGCTTAAAGGATAAAACCATATTCGCTCTAGATATGGGAGCTTTAATTGCAGGGGCAAAATATAGAGGGGAATTTGAAGAAAGGTTAAAAGCAGTATTGAAGGAATTAGAAGAGTCTGAAGGAAGAATCATAATGTTTATAGATGAAATTCACAATATAGTAGGAGCAGGAAAAGCAGAAGGCTCTATGGACGCTTCTAATCTATTAAAACCTATGCTAGCTCGTGGTGAAATCCAATGTATAGGGGCTACTACATTAGATGAATATAGACAATATATAGAAAAGGATGCTGCTTTGGAGAGAAGATTCCAAAGAGTGATTGTAGATGAACCAAGTGTAGAGGATACTATATCTATACTTCGAGGACTTAAAGAAAGATATGAAATTCATCATGGTATTAGGATATCAGATAATGCTATAATAGGAGCAGCTACTTTAGCTGATAGATATATAAGTGATAGATATCTTCCAGATAAAGCCATAGATTTGATGGACGAAGCTTGTGCTATGGTAAGGACCGAAATAGATAGTATGCCTGCTGAATTAGATGAGATTAGAAGGAAAATATTACAATTAGAAATTGAAAGGGAAGCTTTAAAGAAGGAAACTGATGAAGCTTCTAAGATGCGTCTTGAAAATTTGGAAAAAGAGCTATCGGATTTGAAAGAAGAATACGATATTATGAAAGCAAAATGGCAGGAAGAAAAGAAGCATATAGAAAGGATCAAGGCTATAAAAGAAGAAATAGATAAAGTAAAAATAGAAATAGAAGATGCTGAAAGAAGATATGATCTAGAAAAATTATCTGAACTTAAATATGGAAGATTACCTCAATTAAAGAAAGAATTAGAAGAGGCAAATGCAAAATATAAAGAAGATGAAGATAGGATGTTAAAAGAAGAAGTAACAGAAGAAGAAATTGCAGAAGTGGTATCCAAATGGACTGGAATACCCGTTACAAAATTAGTTGAGTCAGAAAGAGAAAAGTTATTAAGACTAGATGAAATTCTTCGTAGAAGAGTTATAGGTCAAGATGAAGCAGTAGAAGCTGTTGCAGATGCAGTTATTAGAGCGAGAGCTGGTATAAAACCACCAAATAGGCCAATTGGTTCCTTTATATTTTTAGGACCTACAGGAGTAGGTAAGACAGAATTAGCTAAAACTTTGACAGAAGCCTTATTTGATGATGAAAGAAATATGATAAGAATTGATATGAGTGAATACATGGAAAAACATGCTGTATCAAGACTTATAGGAGCACCACCAGGATATGTAGGCTATGAAGAAGGAGGGCAGCTAACGGAAGCTGTTAGAAGGAAACCATACTCTGTAATACTATTTGATGAAATAGAAAAAGCTCATTCTGATGTATTCAATATATTGTTACAGGTATTAGATGATGGAAGATTGACAGATAATCAAGGAAGGACTGTAGACTTTAAAAACACTGTAATTATAATGACCTCCAATATAGGCTCATCCTATATATTGGAAGGCTTAAAAGCTGATGGAAGAATAGATGAGCATACTAAAGAGAGAGTAATGGATGAATTGAGGAGTGTTTTTAGACCAGAATTTTTAAATAGAATAGATGAAATAGTAATGTTTAGGCCTCTACAAAAAGAGGATATATTTAAGATAATTGATTTACAAATAGCTGAAATAGAAGATAGATTAAAGGATAGACAGATAACTATAGAATTTACTGATGAAGCTAAAGAATTTGTAGTAAATAGGGCTTATTCAGTTCAATATGGAGCAAGACCAATAAAGAGATTTTTACAAAAGAATTTAGAAACACATATGGCAAGGATGATCATCAAAGGAAAACTAAAGGATAGGGACAGAGTAGTTGTAGGCGTTGATAGAGATAATCTAAACATACAAGTTAAAAACTAATAATATAAGCATGCTTTCGCTTAAATTATCTTATTAAGCGAAAGCATGTAGAATACATATATTGTTAAAGTTTTCCTGAACGGAATATGGAAATCAATAATAATAAACCAGCTATACCAGCACCTAGATAACCTATTATACCTATAGCTGAAATACCATATATTTTCAATCCTACATTTGCATTAATTACTAATGAAGAACTTACCAATAATCCTGCTACTACTATAGCGAATATGAGGCGATTAATCATTCGGTTTATTTCACTTAATCCATCTTCTATGTTTTGATGTTTTAAGTTTAATTTTAATTTTCCTGATAATGCAGTATTTACAAGATCTAACACTTTTGTAGACAAATCCAAGCTAGATTTGATCGAAGTATATACATGAAGAATCAATTCTTTCAAATCTATATTGTTAAGTTTATCCTTAAATATCTGTTCTTTAAAATATGGAATAGCAATGTCCATTATAGTTAGATCCTTATCTATTTTAGCTAGTACTCCTTGTAGGGTCATCATTCCTTTAATTAATAAGGTTATATCTTTAGGCATACTTATATTATTTTCTTTACATATAATCATTATTTGTTCTAGTATTTGAGGTAGATCATAATTATGGATAGATTCATCTATATAACTGTTGTACATAATTTCTATATCATTATAAAGCCTATCCACATCCATAGGTCCTTTTATTATACCAATTTTCAAAACAGATTTAGTCATCAAATTTATATTTCCTGTAGCGGCTCCTTCTAATATTTGATTCAACTTTTTTCTTAAATTATAATCTAAATTACCCATAAGACCAAAATCTATATATCCTATAGTATTTTTGTGAATTAGTATATTTCCAGGATGAGGATCTGCATGAAAAAAACCATCTTCAAATACCTGTTTAAAATAATTATAAGTAAGTTTAGTTGCTATATCATGGATGTCATATCCTTGCTTTAATAATTCATCCACATCGTCAATCTTAGTTCCTGAGATATAATCCATGACCAAAATTTTATCTGTACAGTATTCTTCATAAACTTTAGGGTATGTGATGAATTTCACATCTTTATTGTTTTCAGCAAATTTTATTATATTGTTCATCTCTTCTACAAAGTTCAATTCCTTCTGGGCAGCAGTATTTAATTCTTCAACTACCTCTTTCATATCTACTATTTCTCCTGTAGCAGTAAAGTTTACAAAGGGAGCAAGTTTTTTTAGAATTTGAATATCAGCTAACATCCTTTTTCTGACCAATGGCCTTTGGACTTTGACAACCACTTCTTCCCCTGTTTTTAACTTAGCCCAATATACTTCAGCTAAGGAAGCAGAAGCTATAGGAGTTTCTTTAAATTCCATAAATATATCATCAATAGAACCCTCTAATTCTTCTTCTATAACTTCTTTCATTGTGGTGAAATCCATTGGATTTACTTCATCCTGTAATTTTTGGAATTCCTCTACATATTCTATAGGCAATATATCTGGTCTGGTAGATAGTATTTGTCCAATTTTAACAAAGGTAGGTCCTAGTTCTTCTAGTACTAATCTTAGCTCCTTAGGATCTCCTATTCCATTTTTAAATCCATGTTTTACTGACACGGATATAATTTCTCTTAATCTTTTTTTTGTATAATCATTATCCATAGTAAACAAAACACCTTGAAGAATCAAGGTGTTTTATCCCTCCATATTAATTATTTTTTTCTAATTTTTCGATTCTATTGCTTAAAGTTTCTAAATCTTCTTTTGTTGCAAGGTTTAAACTATTGATGTAATTTTTTATATTGTTTTCTACTTCAGAGATGTTTTGAGCATTGGACTTATTATCTTCTACTACCCTTTTTAATTCTTCATTTAATTTTTTACCTTGTTCTACTGTGATTTTACCTCTTTCTACCATATCTTCTACTAAATCCTTTGCCTTGTCATAGGTTAAAGCAAGACTTCCTACACCTGCAAAGAATATCTTTTTTAATAGGTCTTCCATGACTATCCCTCCCCAAAATATTTAAATTTATGTGAGAATATCTAAAAGCATACCTTTTATATCGTCTAGCCTTTTAAGTATTCTTATTCTTTTGCCTTCCAAATCTAAAAAATCTTTAGTCAATTCATCTAATTCATTATCTACCTTCTTTACTAATGAATATACCCTATGTCTGCCTCTTCTATCCAAAGAATTTTCTTTGTAGAATACATGGGAATTATTTATAGTAATATCTAAAAACTCCTTTACTAACTCCTTATATTCTATTAGATCTTCAATGAACAATTTATCTTGAAGTCTACTAGACTGTACTTCTATTTTATCATATAATACCTTAAGTTGCTCCCTAATATGCTCTTGTTCTATTTCATTTAATTTATTTTTGAAGGTTTCTTGTACTTCTTTTTTTGGGGCTTTCTTCACACTATCAATTTTAGGTATATTATTCATACCAGCTCTTTCAACTCTAGACATAGCTCCACCTTCCCTTACTATTCTATTATATACTATCGGCAATATAAATAAAAATATAATAATAACTTAAGAAAAAACAATAAATTGTCGATATAATTATTGGAGACAATAGATGAGGATGATGGTATGGAAGCTATAAGTTTAAATAAAAAAGAAAATATAATAGAAGCCTATTCCTTAAAACCTACCCTTCCTTATGATATAGAAGGAGTATTAGTTGAGAAGGATAGCAGAAAGATAAGGATTGAGAAAACTTTAGGGGAAAAAAGTATCATATATGATTTGAGATTAAAAGAAGAAATCCCATTTCAAGTAGGAGAAAAGGTTAAGATTGATAAGGGAAATATATTGTCTATCAAAGTAGAAGAAATAGAAGAAGAGAATACCCTTGAATTTATAGACTTGGATAAAGCAATAAGGGAATTAGGTTTTGAGGATATAGAAGAAACCAAAATGGCTATAGAATATTTGATAAATAATAATATTTCTATAGATAAGGATAATCTAGAATCCTTTTTTATGTCCAAGAGATATTTAAAGGAAATAGTTGAAAATATAGATTTTAATTCCTGTATTGAACTATTTTATAGGAATATAGATATAGAAGAGGACTCCCTTCAGAGAATAGCCGAAGGTCTAAAGGAGATAAGCAAAGATGAACAGGATATATCTATAATGGAACTTTTAAAATCCAATAGAGATTTAAGTTATAAGGAAGCAGAGACCATCGCAAGGGATATATATGGAACCAAGATGGGGAAAGATGTTTATGATAGTATCATGGCATTACATAGGCAAAAGATTCCTATAAACAAGGAAAATATTGAAAATGTTATGGAGGTAATACATAAACTTCAGGATTTGAAAGAATATGATGACGAAATACTCATAAGAGCATTAAAAGAAGAAATTACCATAAATATTGAAAATCTATATAAGCTTAAACATTCCTATAATACTAGCATCATAGATACAAATATTACTTCTTTTATATATGATAGCTTTACCGTAGAAGAAGGATTATCTCTAGAAGATATATTATCCATATTAAAGGAACTGGGCTTAGATGAAAAAGTTGAAAATATAAACCTCATAAGGGAATTCATAGTAAATGAATTGGAGATTACAGAGAAAAATATATCCAAGATAATAAATATGAAAAAGGATTTAGAAGAACTAGTAAACCTTTTAGATGAAGTTAATGTAATTAGATTAATAGAAGAGGGGGTAAATCCATTAAAAGAGGATATATCTCAATTGGTAGAGAAACTAAAAACCTTGAACCCCATAGATAGTGGAGTAGAGCTTCGGGAAGGAAAGGATATACTAAAGGAAATAGAGGAACTAAAAACCATTACCTATAGGGATTTGATAAACTTGATAAAATTAGGTGAAGATTTTAAACTAGAGAATCTAAAGGAAATAAAATTTATGGATATAGACTTAAACAAAGGATTAAATGGGAAAGTTGCAGAAAAAGCTATAGCCATTACTAATATATTTAACGCTTTAGGGGAATTAAACTCAGATACTATAGCCCTTGCGACAAAAAGGTATAGTATCATAAGCTTAAACAATCTATATGAATCCCAACTAGAGTTAAACCATGTTGAAGAGATAGCCCTAGAACCTATAAGTCAGGTAGAAGAAAATTTTATTAGACAGGAATACTTAAATGCTAAAAACAACACTACATTAAATTTAATAAGGATGAGTATAAAGGATGGACTAGATATAGAATATATGGATATAGGAGAATTAAATGAATATATAGACAAGAATATGAAAAAAACTAATAATCTTAAAAGACTATCCCAGGATATAATTCATATGAAAGGGAAGGAAGGAATTCTTGTATCTATGGCAATGAAAAACCATTTAAATATGTCCATAAAGCAGTTAAGTACTCTAAACAATCTTTTACACGGTAGCAATGGGTTAGGATATATATTGGATTCCATATTAATGGAACAAAAATATCTTATGGCTAAAGATATAAAAGAAGGAATACAAGTGCTAGAGGATAGGATTAAGGAATTTTCTACATCCCTTAAAGAAGGTAAGGATAGGGTAAAAGAGGATTATAAAGATGTGTTAAAGGGATTTAAAGATTTAAACCAGTCTTGGGACTTTCATGGGGGAAGGGAAGACGAGACAAAAAGGCAATTGAAAGAATATATAGAATTACAGGATATAATCTCTCAAGAAGATCTAATCCTACAATTGCCTATGGTAGCAGGAGAAGGATATAAAAACATAAACTTGATAATGCCTAATATAAAAAAAGGTATAGATAAAAATCAAATGTTGTTCTATTTTAACATGGATACAGAGTATTTAGGAGAGTTAACCTTACATTTAGAAGTAAAGGGAAGGGATGTATATATAGATTTTGAAGGGTATAAGGGAGAGATTATACTAGAGAAGGCTCATATGCTAGAAAGGGGATTGAATAGCATTGGCTACAACTTAAAGGGAATAAATAATTTATCTCAGGTGAGAGTATGAAAATACGTTTAGTTCCACGAAAACAGATAAAAAAAGCCTATGAAAAGAAGAAACAAGAAGGGAATACCCAATTAAAAAAGGAACTAGGAATAGAAAATATGGAAAAAGTTCCAAAAGAATTGTTTCAAATTTTAGGAGAAACTTTATCTTTTATAGAAAATGTAAATAATATGGAGGGAAAAAAAGATGAGGATAAATAATAATATACCAGCTTTAAATACTCACAGGATGTTAAATCTAAATATCAATGGATTGGAGAAGGCTTTAGAAAAATTATCATCGGGAAAGAGGATCAATAAAGCTGCTGACGACGCAGCAGGATTAGCCATATCCCAAAAGATGGAAACACAAATAAGAGGTTTAAGACAAGCCTCAAGAAACGCCTTAGATGGAATATCTTTAATTCAAACAGCAGAAGGAGCATTAAACGAAGTCCATGCTATGCTACAGAGAATGAGAGAATTAGCAGTGCAAGGAGCTAATGGAGTATATGCAGAAGATGATTTAGAAGCTATAGCCAATGAGCTAAAGGAGTTAACGGAGCAGATAGATAAAATAGCCAATGATACGGAATTTAATGGAATACCATTGTTGAAAGGTAACTTAAGTAGTGATAAAGTAGAAGATGATGGTGCCTCTGGGGAACCAGTTACCTACCTTAAGCTTCACATAGGAGCCAATAAAGATCAAACCATAGAAATAGATATGTCGGAGATAAATATTAGTGTTGGCGATAATGGATTAGAGATTACTAATGATGTTATTAAAGCTATTGTTAATGAAGATGGGAAATTTAAAGTTACTGAAGATGATTTAGAACCAGAAATGTTTGAAAAAGCTATAAAAATATATGATGATGCAGTAGCAAAAGTAGCTTCCCATCGTTCTAAATTAGGGGCTTATCAAAATAGATTAGAGCATACTATAAAGAATCTAGACAATACAGCAGAAAATCTAACATCGGCTAAATCTAGAATAGAAGATGCAGATATGGCTATAGAGATGAGTGAATTTGTGAAGTTAAGTATATTACAACAGGCAGGGACGGCTATGCTTTCTCAAGCTAATCAACTACCTCAGTCAGTACTTCAACTACTACAATAGGAGATGATTTAAACTATGGATACCATGGGATTAGAAAAAAGAATTTCTACTACCAATGAGGCAGGACTAATAGCCATACTATATGAAGCATTAATTCATAATTTTACTAATGGTATAAGAGCTATAGATGAAAAAGATTATGAAAAACTAAATAAAATAACTAATCATTCTCGGGATATATTAGCAGAATTGTTAGTCCAATTTAGTGGAGATGATGAAATTTCTTCAAATTTACGTGAAATTAACTTTTACATAAACAAGTTGATAACAGAAGGGGAGTATGAAAAGGATTCAACCCTATTTAAAACCAGTATAGAAATACTTACCCCTATATGCGAAGGATTTCAACAATTAGAAATAAAAGAAGAACCAAAAACGGTAACAGGCCTTACTTATGGTAAAAGTCAACTAGAGGAACATGCTATAAAAGGTAATAGAAGCTTTGAAGGATAATTAAAAAGCTGTGGAATATTCCACAGCTTTATTTATGTACCCGTGCACCCAGCTTTGTCGCTATATCCCAAGCGTTACCTAAACAGTTAACTCGGAACAGGCAGCCCTACGGCACACGGAAGTGTCTACTTACCGCTGCTTCCTCCCGGACCTGACGGAGTTCATAGATTTCCGTTGCGCAGGACCCATTCGTCAACGCCACTTGTCTAGGGCAGACCTTGAAATATAAACGCCTAGGCTGGGAATTCAACCCTGCTATAGCGGATTGCAGGTTACAGGGCACCGCTACCTCCCCATCTAGCACGGAAAAATTTTCAATGGCGGAGAGAGAGGGATTCGAACCCTCGAAACGCTTATCACGTTTACACGATTTCCAGTCGTGCGCCTTCGTCCAACTCGGCCACCTCTCCAAAATTATTATTAAATTATAAACAAATACTTTACAGGATTATATTATACTTAAATTATCTCCACATGTCAACTATAACTTTGCTAGAGTTTCTAGAAAATGTAAAAAAGTTAATTGTAAAACTAAATTAGACTCTAAATTAAAAAGGGGTCTAATTTAGTTTTGCAATTAAGTAATATATGAAATATGAAAAAGGAAATATAGTTATTAGTGTAATTATTCCTCCCATCTGGTATAATATATGTATTAAATCATATAAGGGTGGATAAGATGTATCAAGCATTGTATAGAAAGTATAGGCCTAAGACTTTTGATGAGGTATTAGGCCAAGAACATATAACTATAACTTTAAAAAATCAAATAGCAAATGGCAATGTAGGTCATGCATATCTATTCTCAGGTACTAAGGGTACAGGTAAAACTTCTACTGCGAAGATATTTTCTAGAGCAGTAAACTGCCTAAATCCTAAAGATGGAAATCCCTGCAATGAATGTGAAATATGTAAGGGAATACTAGATGAATCTATAATGGATGTTGTAGAGATGGATGCTGCAAGTAATAGAAAAATTGAAGATATAAGGGAATTGAGAGATAGAGTAATCTATCCTCCAGCAAGGACAAAATATAAGATCTACATAATAGATGAAGTTCATATGCTTACAAATGAAGCTTTTAATGCTCTATTAAAGACATTGGAAGAGCCACCAAAACACTTAATATTCATATTGGCTACGACGGAAATGGAGAGATTACCTCAAACCATTCTATCTAGATGTCAAAGATTTGATTTTAAGAGGATTACCTCAAAAGACATTATTGCTAATATGAAAAATATATGTGATCAGCTAAATATGAAAGTAGAAGATAGAGCATTGCATCTAATAGCTCGAAATTCCGATGGAGCTATGAGGGATGCTTTAAGCCTTTTAGATCAGTGTCTATCTTATAAAGAAGGAGAATTGACTTATGAAGACACATTAGATATATTAGGAATAGCTAATACAGATATTCTATTTTCATTGGCTGAAGATATAAGGAAAAAGGAATTAGAAAGAGCCTTATTGAAGATAGATGATATAGTTCAAGAAGGCAAGGATCTCCATCAATTTATAAAGGATTTAATATACCATTTTAGGAATTTATTGATTTCAAAGACCGCTAATAACGCGGAAAACATAATGGATATGGACAAGGAAACTTTCCAGATGTATATAGAACAAAGTAAATCCATGTCTTTAGAATATATATTGAAAGCTTTAGATATATTGACAAAATGTGAAAACCAAGCTAAATGGGCAACCCAACCTAGAATAATACTTGAAATGGCCACTATAAAATTGATAAACTTAGAAGAACAGGCAAAACTAGAGGATAGGGTAGAAAAATTAGAGATGATGATATCCAGTGGAAACATAGATATAAGGAAACCAAAAGATACAAAAAATTATAAAAAGCAATGGGATTCTAAGGAGGAATACAAAAAAGTAGAAGAACCTAAGGAAGAAACAGAAAGGGAAATAGAGCCTGTAGAGATATTTGATGATGAAAAGGATTTGCCCTTTCAAACTATCTTGGAAGAATGGCCAAAAGTATTAAAAACATTGCGGGATGTTAGGCCTAGCACCCATGCCCTATTGATGGAGGGGCAGCCTGTTTCCTTTGATGCCAACACCCTAAAAATTGGATACAAAGATGGATATGGTATTCATAAAGAGCTTATTAGTAGCGATGAAAACAAGGAATTGGTAAGAAAAACAATCTCTTCTCATTTTCATAAAAAAATAAATGTAGATTTTATTATGGTAGAAGAACAAGAAGAGGAAGAGGAATGTGAGAAAGACCATGTTCAAGAGGTCAAAGACTTTTTTGGCGAAGACATTGTAGAAATAAAATGATTTATTAGGAAGGAGATTTAATATGGCAAGAGGTGGATTCCCAGGAATGGGGAATATGGGAAATATGATGAAACAGATGAAAAAAGTCCAGAAACAAATGGAGGAAATGCAAAAGCAACTAGAACAAACAGAGGTAGAAGCAAGTGCTGGAGGAGGAGCAGTTACAGTTAAAGCCAATGGAAAGAAGGAAATAATATCTATTACTATAGATGAAATGGTAGTAGATCCAGAAGATGTAGAAATGTTACAGGATTTAATTTTAGCAGCAGTAAATGAAGCCTTAAGAAGTGCAGAGGAATTGGCAGCACAGGAGATGAACAAATTAACTGGGGGAATGAACATACCAGGACTGTTCTAATGGAAAGGTTGATGTAGGATGGATTACTATGCATTACCTATCGCAAATTTAATCGAGCAGCTTTCTAAGCTACCAGGTATTGGGAAAAAAACAGCTCAACGTCTAGCCTTTTATATACTGGAAATGGACACTATAGAGGTTGAAAAGCTAGCTAATGCTATTATAGATGCAAAGGGAAAGGTCCATAATTGCAGCATATGTTGTAATTTAACTGACAAAGACCCTTGTCATATTTGTAGAGACGATAGAAGGGATAGATCTATCATATGTGTAGTAGAGGGAGCAAAGGATATAATTGCAATGGAAAAGACCAGGGAATATAAAGGGCTATACCATGTACTCCATGGGGTTATATCTCCAATGGACAATAT
>JAAYFV010000101.1 GCA_012728075.1 Tissierellia bacterium | reverse complement strand
GTGAATAATTATGAAGAATGGAATTTATATGCAAAAGATATCCATGAATTAGGTGAATTGATAAGAGAGTTTGAAGAAATATTAGAAAATAGTGATTTTGTATCTACAGCAGACATACTATCTTATGAAATAGTACCTTTGTTTAGAGAAATGAAAGCGAAATTAGAAAGACTAGTATTAGAAAAGGTTGATATGAATGCTAGTAGATAATATTAATATATTAAAGCTGACATATCCTAGAACTTGGCAGAAATTAAAATCTTTAGAAGATTCTTTAGATATGGACTCAATTCAAATAGAAGAAACTAAAAAGGGATACAAAACTTTATGGGTAGAAAAAAACAATAAAAAAGCATACCTTCATAGCAAGTACAATCCAATTCGAGAAGCAGAAACTATAGTAAACCAATACAGTAATATCGAAGATAATACAACAATAATATTTTATGGAGTAGGGTTAGGCTATCATATAGACTTATTTTTGAAAAAACATCCCAATGTAAATTATTATATATATGAACCAATACCAGAAATACTATATGCTTATTTATCCTATAAACCATTAAAAAAGCTGCCTTCATTAAATTTAAAGGATATTGTATTAGCAGATAATAAATTAGAAACTATAAAATTTTTTGATAATATTATAAATAAAACAAGTGATAATTTTATCTGTATACCATTAAATAGCCATAAAAACATATATGCTGAGAAGTATAATCAATTTATAGAGTTATTTAAAGAAACTTTAAAAGATAAAAAAACTAGTATTGGAACAAATCTAGTTTTTCAAGAAAGATGGATTTTAAATAGTATGAAAAACTTTGGAGAAGTATTAAATACTCCAAACATTCTATTAGAAAAGAAAGGTGAATTTAAAGACAAGCCTGCCATAATTGTAGCAGCAGGGCCTTCATTAAATGAAGAAATAGAAAATATTAGATATATAAAGGAGAATGGATTAGCCTATATATTTAGTGTAGGCTCAGCTGTTAATACATTGGTATATCATAATATATACCCAGATGCTGCAACTACATATGACCCTGGGAAATTTAATCAAAATGTATTTACAAAGATTAAGGAAAAAGAAATAAAGGATATTCCTATGGTATTTGGTTCTAGTGTTGGATACGAAACATTGTTAAACTATCCAGGAAAGAAATATCATATGATTACCAGCCAAGATTCTGTATCTAATTACTATTTAAGAAACGAAAACAATAAGCCCATAGATATGGTATATGATGCACCAACTATAGCAGTCGTAACATTACAATTATTATATGAATTAGGGTTTAACCCAATAATATTGGTAGGACAAAATCTAGCATATAAAGGTAAAAAACGACATTCAGAAGGTATTCATTATAGTAGAGATATTACAGATAAAGATATTGAAAATGGAATTTATGTTAAAGATGTATATGGGAAAAAAATATTAACAAGTTTGGGATTTGATAGCATGAGGCAACAAATGGAGCAATATATTAAGATTTTACATAATGTAAAGGTAATAAACACAACAAAAGGTGGAGCTCATATAGAGGGAACAGATTTTATAGAACTGAAAATTGTAATTGATAAATATTTAAAAGAAAAGGTAGTAGAAGATAATTGGCTAGAGGGAAATAAAACTAAATATGATAGAGAATATTTAGAGACTCAATCTAAAAAAATGGATATAGCCTATAAAAGGGCATTAAAATTAATAGATGATTATTATGATACCTTAAATAAGATAGAGAGATTGATAGGAAATAAAAATTTTAATCAAGCAGAGAAAACCTATATAAAGTTGGACAAAGTTTTAAGGAAAATAGAAAACAATGATTTTTTCAAAGTATTTATATTACCTATGAATAGAGTTCAGTATGAATTACTAGCTAATAGTATAGATAGTCTAAATGAAGAAAAAGATCCAGTTAAAAAAGGTAAAAGGATAATAGATACTTTTAAAGGTTTTATGGATTTGTGCAAAGAAGATATAGATAATATAGAAGAGGTTTACAATGAAATGAAATTAAATATAGAAGTATTTTTAGAGAATAGGTGAGGGATAAATATGTTAAACAACAAAACAATACTTATAACTGGTGGGACAGGCTCTTTTGGGCAAAAATTTACTGAAATGGTGTTTAAAAGGTATAAACCCAAAAAAGTAATTATATATTCTAGAGATGAATATAAACAGTTTTTAATGAAACAAAAGTTTCCATCTTATAAAAAGAATATAAGGTTTTTTATAGGAGATGTAAGAGATAAAGAAAGATTATATAGGGCATTTAATGGAGTAGATTATGTAATTCATGCTGCAGCTATGAAGCAAGTACCTGCTTGTGAATATAATCCCTTTGAAGCTATAAAAACTAATATTCATGGCGCTCAAAATGTAATAGATGCAGCATTAGATAGAGGAGTTAAAAAGGTGGTTGCATTATCTACTGATAAAGCTGTAAATCCAATTAATTTGTATGGAGGAACAAAATTAGTTTCAGACAAATTATTTATATCTGCAAATGCATATTCTGGTGGGGAAGGTACTAGGTTTTCAGTAGTTAGATATGGAAATGTAGCTGGTAGTAGAGGTTCAGTTATACCTTTTTTTAAAGAATTAATTGAAAAGGGAGAAAACAAACTTCCAATAACTGATTTCCGTATGACAAGGTTTTGGATAACATTGGAACAAGGTGTAGAATTAGTTTTTAAAGCAATAGAAGAATCCAAAGGTGGAGAAACTTATATTTCTAAAATACCTTCTTTTAAGATTATAGACTTGGCTAAAGCCATGAACCCTAATGTTATACTAAAAGAAGTAGGAATTAGAGAAGGAGAAAAACTCCATGAAGTAATGATTACTAAAGATGATTCTAGAATGACCTATGAATACGAAAATCACTATATAATATATCCCCATTTTGACTGGTGGAGCTCAGAAAGGCATTTTACCAATGGTGGAATGCCAATTGAAGAAGGATTTGAATATAATTCAGGAACTAATAGTGAATGGTTAGATGGGGAAGATTTGAGAAGTTTGTTAATAGAATTAGGTATGATGCCAAATGTTCAAGAATATATTGGAGAAGTGGCGGTGACAAAATGACTAAATTAGCCATAAATGGAGGTACGCCTGTAAGAGATACTTATTTACCATATGG
>JAAYFV010000001.1 GCA_012728075.1 Tissierellia bacterium | reverse complement strand
GTTTACCTTTTCTATTGAGATGTAATCATTGCCTACGTATAATATATTATTTAGGCTATTGACCTGGCTTTTAACTTCCTATTTGTATTCTTTGATTATTCCTTTTTTTTCTATCTAAAACAAATCTCCCCTATAGTAGAAGATGAGGACATAGCAGAATATTTTTATCAAGAAAAAGCCATGTTTAGGGCAGAAAGCTTAACAGATAGTCAGAGTATTAATTCCTCTATCCTTATAGGGCTTAAAAGCCTTAATTTAGAAGAATCAAGGGAAAATGAAGAAAAGTGGGATTATAGAACCATAATGATAAGAAGTGATAATAAGGAAATAGTAGGAATATATGAAATGGAAGATATATTTTTACCAAGGAAAACTGGTTTTTGGAAAGTAGAAGTTCATAGAGAAAAAGGGCAAGACCTAGTAAAGGATGATATATTAGCCTATCCACTAAAAAAGACTAAGGATATAGAAAAAAAAGGAATAATCAAAGAAAACAAAAAGGAAGTTAAAAGCCAGGACAATAGCCTAAAAAATATATTATACGTAGGCAATGATTACATCTCAATAGAAAAGGTAAACTATTTAAATAAAGGTGAAAGATTATTGGAATTTTATCTAATAGACAATATAAATAAAGGCAATCCTATAAAAATATCTGATGTAGCTGGAGAGGCAGGAAGGATTTCTTTTTTAGATGAAGGGAATAAGGTAATATTATCTGAGGACAATCAATATAGATATAGTTCCATAGATTTAAGTCCCCATGAGGAAAGCTTTGGACTATTTAGAAGAAATGGTCATTGGATATACAAAGGACGGATTAATTTTCTACGAGATGGAAATTATAGCTATAAGAATTTTAATATAAAAGCAATTCCATCAAAGGAAGTAGTCCAATATGATGAGTTATGTATACCTTGGAATGCCATTAAATCTAAAGTACCAGAAGCTATAGATGCCTTCACATCACCAGTAGAGGATATAATAATAATTGTAACCCATAATAGCATGGTCATATATCCTATAGATGGGGGAGAAATAGGTAATGTGCAAATAGGAAGAATTCAGCTAAAAGCAACAGAAAAGATAATAATGGCCGAATGGTCTGTAGGTAGATACCCAATAATGTGGGAAGAGGAATTTATGAAAAATGGTGGAGCACCTATAAAGGAATAAATTGTTTTTTATCAAATCTTTTCATTTTAATCATAATTACTATAGAATAGCTTTATTTTTTTAAAAGATTGATGATATAATATATAAAAAGCAAAGGGGTGTTTAAACTGCTGCCTATTCTTTTTCAAAACATGATTAGTCGTGTAGGATTAATTATGCTAGTAGCTTTTATCATGACTCGGATAGAATCCTTTAGAAAGCTGGTAGCAAAACAGAATATATGTATAAAGGATAAGCTGTTATTAGCCTTCATATTTGGGATATATGGTATCATTGGTACATATACAGGTATCCCTATTAGAGGGGCAATAGCTAATGCACGAGTAATTGGTGTATTTGTTGGTGGACTTTTAGGAGGACCTTTAGTGGGAACTTTATCTGGGCTTATAGCAGGAGGTCATAGATTTTTAATAGATATTGGTGGCTTTACTGCTTTTTCCTGTGGTTTATCAACCTTTGTTGAAGGAATTATGGCTGGTTTTTTAAAAGATAAAATAGATGAGACTGAAAACAAATTTGCTTTTGCTTTCGTAGCAGGAATAATATCAGAGATTTGTCAGATGATAATAATACTCATATTTTCTAAGCCTTTTTTGGAAGCTTGGGAATTGGTTAAAATCATAGGTATACCTATGATAATAGCTAATGGATTGGGAATTGCAGTATGTATATCTATAATATATAGTATATTCAAGGATTTAGAAACAGCGGAAGCTTATCAAGCTCAATTAGCTTTAAAAATAGCCAACAAGACTTTATTATATTTTAGAAAAGGTTTAAACCAAGAAACTGCCTATGAGGTAGCCAATATAATAAAGAATATGACTGATTTTAAGGCAATAGCCTTAACGGATAATGAGAAAATACTAGCCCATGTGGGAGTAGGAGAAGATCATCATCTATCTGGCAGCCCTGTAAGGACTAACTTGACTAAGAACGTATTAAAGGAAGGTAAATACCTAATAGCCAATAACCAGGATGAGATAGGGTGCGATGTTAAAAATTGCAAACTCAAATCAGCTATAATCCTCCCATTGATGGAAGGAGATAAGGTTGTAGGTACATTGAAACTATATAAAGACAAGGAAAATGCTATAAACAAAGTAGAATCTGAATTAGCCTTAGGACTAGGTCATCTTTTTTCAACTCAAATTGAACTTAGTAAGATTGACTATCAATCAGAATTGTTAGCTAAAGCAGAATTGAAGGCTTTACAATCCCAGATCAACCCACATTTTCTTTTTAATGCGATAAACACTATCATTTCCTTGACTAGAACTAAGCCAGAAGAAGCACGGAGACTACTTATTCATTTAAGCAATTATTTTAGAAACAATCTACAGGAAAGCGAACAGGAAGTACCCCTTAGTAGAGAAGTAGAGACTATAAAATCCTATTTGGAAATTGAAAAAGCTAGATTTGGGGATAAGCTAAATATAATTTATCGTATACCAGAAGGTATAGATTGTACCCTACCCCCATTGTTATTACAACCAATAGTAGAAAATGCAGTTAAACATGGTATATTTGAAAAAGTAGAGGGAGGTACTGTAGAGATAATAGCTCTAGATCATAGGGAGGAGACGGAACTAATTGTAAGGGATGATGGTGTGGGAATAGAGGAAGAGGTTTTAGATTCTTTATTTAATGACGAAGAAAAATATGGTGGCATTGGCATTAAAAATGTAGATCATAGGCTAAAGACTAAATACGGTGATGAATATGGACTAATAATAGATAGTCAGGTAGGCTATGGCACAACTGTGAAAATAAGAATTCCTAAGGAAACAAGGAGGTTGGCAGTATGATAAATACCTTAGTAGTTGATGATGAAGCTCCTGCCCGAGAGGAGCTAATATACATATTAGAAAAATATGAAAATATAAACATAGCTGGGGAAGCATCCCATGGAAAAGAAGCTTTGGAATTAAATGAAAAGTTAAAACCAGATTTAATTTTTCTAGATGTAAAGATGCCTAGATTAAATGGTATAGATGTAGCAAGAAATATATTAGATGGGGAACATAGGCCTTATATTGTATTTGTAACTGCTTACGAAAAGTATGCACTAGAAGCCTTTGAAGTAAATGCCATAGACTATATATTAAAACCTGTTTCAGAAGAACGTTTGGAAAAGGGAATGGAAAAGATATTTGACAATTTAGAAAAAGATAGTAGAGAATATATCTATAGATTAAATAATCTAATACAAAATACAATAGAAGAAGAACATAATCCTATAGATAAAATTTGCGTATACGACAAGGGAAAACTAATACCTTTGTCTCCTAAAGATATAATATATGCCACCATAGAAAATAAGAACACGGTGATCATAAGTACAAAAGGAAAATTTGTGGTAAAGTATACCCTGGGAGAATTATGTGAAAAATTGGACAAACTTTCCTTTTTTAGAAGTCACAAATCCTTTCTAATTAATTTAGATTATATAGAAATTATAGAACCTTGGTTTAATTCTACCTTCAATGTGATACTAAAACATTCCAATATGAAAATACCTGTTAGTAGAAGTCAATCAAAGGAATTTAAAAAATTGATGAATATAAAATAATATTATGCATTTCATCCTCGTATTCTGCATTTCATCCTGGATTTTATACATCTTATTTCTAAATCCTTCTTAAATAGATTATTTAATATATAATTTTATTAAGAATAAGGAGGATAAAATGGAATTCTATGCTTATATAGATACTATTAAAAAAAGGTTTGAAAAGAATTTTGACCTTATATCTGATTATACCATCCATAATTATGAATTTGATCTACTTGCTAAATATCATTTTAGAGGAGAAGGGTATTTTTTGACTAAAAAGACGGTAATATATGCTTTGGAAAATAATGAGTACTGTCTTATAAAAGCCTTTGAAACTTTGGATGAGAATAGCTTGAATAGATATATAGATATATTAATTAAAGGGATAGATGTATTAGTAAATCCTACTAAAGAGCATATGTCCAGTATTATAACAGGAGTAATAGTTCTTAAAAACAAGCCAAATACCCATATTATAAATGCCATAAAAAAGTTTAAATATCATAAAGGTTTTCTATTTGGCTTAAAAGGCTGGGTAGACATTCGTTTAATTTTGGTTGCTATTGATGATGACTATATAGTAACAAATAAAAAAGGAAAGGAGGTAAAAGAGGTATATAGTTTGTAATTATACTTTAGTACTTTAAAGGGGGAATTTATAATGAATTCATTATGGTTGATGCTAGGCAGTATTATAATATTTATCATTGCCTATGCTACTTATGGTTCATGGCTTGCCAAAAAATGGGGTGTAGATCCAACGAGGAAAACTCCTGCACACGAAATAAACGATGGTATTGACTATGTACCAACTAGTTCTCCAGTATTATTAGGACACCATTTTTCATCTATAGCTGGAGCAGGACCAATCAATGGACCTATCCAGGCAGCTATATTTGGATGGGTACCAGTACTATTATGGATAGTAATAGGTAGTATTTTCTTTGGTGGAGTTCATGATTATGGTTCCTTATTTGTTTCTATTCGACATAAGGGGAAATCCATAGGAGAAGTAATCAATGATACTATGGGTAAAAAGGGTAAACAATTATTTTCTATATTTGCATGGCTTACCTTATTGCTAATAGTAGC
>JAAYFV010000100.1 GCA_012728075.1 Tissierellia bacterium | reverse complement strand
TTTACAAGATAAATTTGGAGGTAAATCATATGAAAAATATAATCGTAACAAACAACAAATACGTATATGAAAAATATAAAGATGATTTTAAAATATTTTTTGATGAAAGCTTTTCTTATCTAGATGTACTCAAATATGTAAGGGATAGGATCCATGAGGGCCATAAGCTTTTAACCCATCCATTGTCTGGTAGTGTAAAGCCTAATGAGACAGTATATAAAACCATCATGATAAGCGATAAACAAGAGGTTTTAGATTTTGATAGCTTAAAGCTAATTGAGGAAAGTATTGCTACTGCTAAAAAATTTATGGCTAACAAGCCTACTCCTAATTGGCCTGAAAATATATTGGATGATTTTAGAGTAATAGACTTATCTTTGATTGAAAATGTAATAGACAAATTAAAACATTACTAAATAACTAAATAATAAATAGTGTAAGCCTAGAAAAAAGGCTTTTTCCTCTATTCTCTAGGCTTATGTTTTGAAATTCTTTATCGTTATTGTATCATTCATCTTCAACTTCTTCTAGGCCATATTCCACCAAGTTGGTCAGTTCTTCAATGGCCTCCTTTTCATCTTCTCCTTTTGCAATTAAGGTAATCTCTTCCCCATGGAAAGCCCCTAAGGACATAACCCCTATAATGCTTTTCCCATCAACTCTTGTTCCTTTCATTTCTATATATATATCGCTCACAAATTTATTAGCCACCTTTACAAATAAAGCTGCTGGTCTAGCATGTAATCCTGTTTCGTTATTTAGTACTACATTTCTTTTTATCATATTAATTCTCCTTTCTCCTTAATTTATCAGCTATATCTTCTATTCGCCTAAATCTATGGTTTACACCAGATTTACCCACAGGTGGATCCAATAGCATCCCTAATTCCTTTAAACTAGCATCTCTATGTTCTAGTCTTAATAGAGCTATTTCCTGTAAATTCTTTGGTAGTTTTTCCAATCCGATAGTGCTATCTATATATTCAATATTTTCTACTTGTCTTAGGGAAGCATCTATGGTCTTACTTAAGTTAGCAGTTTCACAGTTTACCAATCTATTGATATTGTTTCTAACGTCTTTAAGCACCCTTATGTCTTCAAACTTCAATAGAGCTTGATGAGCCCCCATTATATTCAATATATCTACAATCTGTTCTCCTTCCTTTAAATATACTACATAGTTTTCTTTCCTCATAACTATCTTAGCATTAAGGCCAAAGGAATTTATAATACGAGAAAGCTCTTTTCCATGTTCTTCGCTATTGGTAACAAATTCTAGATGATATGCTTTTTCTGGATTACTTATAGAACCTCCTCCTAAAAAGGCTCCTCTAATATACGCTCTTTTACAACATCTGTTTTTTATTAATTCTTCTGGTGCCTTATAGTCTACAGTATAATAGCTATCGGTACTATTGGTTAAAAAGCCCACATCCTCCAATATCCTTCTTGTCATCTCTTTATTGTTTATAATTATCAAATAGTTGTTATTCTTCTTTAGCTGCTTATTCCTTCTCACCATTACCTCTAAATCAGTATCATATAATCC
>JAAYFV010000229.1 GCA_012728075.1 Tissierellia bacterium | reverse complement strand
GATACATCTGCACCAGTCCTTTTGGCCGTTTCTACTATCTTTTGAGCCGATGTGTCTAAAAGCTCATGATCATATGCTTTTAACCTAATTCTTATTTTTTGATTACCTTTGTTTGACATTTAATTCCCTCCTTCTATCGCATGCTCCACAACTTACATGCGACATGGAATTGTCGATACACACTTCCGGGTGTGTTGTAATGTTTTTTTATATAAATGGCATCTGCCATTTTGGACAATTCCAGTCGCCCGATTTGTAACCGGACATTCTCAACAAAAATTCCCCCCGCACTCAATCCACTAAATAAATAATCTATCATAATCATATTTGTAATGGATTGAATAGTATATTTTAGCATTTAAATTTATTTACAGGATTGAGTGCGGGGCAACCTTTTGCATCATCGCAATGTCTAAAATAAACACTACTATATTCTATAGTATATCCACCAAAAACTCAAGCCCTTTTTCGTAATAAAACTCAAGTTTTCATCTTTTATATGAAACTCCATAGAATGATTACAAATTTACTAGATTCTATCTTCTATTTAGTCATAAATGGGTGGGCATTAGACCCACCCCAAAATTCTTATCTTAATTTAACCAATTATCTTAGTTACAACTCCTGCTCCTACAGTTCTTCCACCTTCACGTATAGCAAATCTTAATCCTTCTTCCATTGCTACTGGGGTGATTAGTTCTATAGTAAATTTGGCATTGTCTCCTGGCATTACCATTTCTACACCTTCTTGTAATTGTATATCTCCTGTTACGTCAGTAGTTCTAAAGTAAAATTGTGGTCTATAGCCGTTGAAGAATGGAGTATGTCTTCCACCTTCTTCTTTGGTTAGTACATATACTTCTGCTTCAAATTTTGTATGGGGTGTAATAGTTCCTGGTTTTGCTAATACTTGACCTCTTTCTATTTCATCTCTTTGTACTCCTCTTAGTAATGCTCCTATATTGTCTCCTGCTTGAGCTTCATCTAATACCTTCCTGAACATTTCTACTCCTGTTACTACTACTTGTCTTGATTCTTCTTGTAATCCTACTATTTCTACTGTGTCTCCTGTTTTTACTACTCCTCTTTCTACTCTACCTGTGGCCACAGTTCCTCTTCCTGTTATAGTGAATACGTCTTCTACTGGCATTAAGAATGGTTTGTCTATTTCTCTTTCGGGTTCTGGTATATCATTATCTACTGCTTCCATTAATTCCATTATCTTATCTCCCCATGGTCCATCGGGATCTTCTATAGCTTTTAAGGCTGAACCTACTATTATGCTTGTGTTGTCTCCATCAAATTCGTATTCATTTAATAGTTCTCTTACTTCCATTTCTACTAGTTCAATTAGTTCCTCATCGTCTACCATATCTGCTTTGTTTAAGAATACTACTATCTTTGGTACTCCTACTTGTCTTGATAGTAATATATGCTCTCTTGTTTGAGGCATAGGACCGTCTGCTGCTGATACTTCAAGGATTGCTCCATCCATTTGAGCTGCTCCTGTGATCATGTTCTTTACGTAGTCAGCGTGTCCTGGACAGTCTACGTGAGCATAGTGACGTTTTTCTGTTTCATATTCTACGTGGGATGTAGATATGGTTATTCCTCTTTCTCTTTCCTCTGGTGCCTTGTCTATATTGTCATAGCTCATTACTTGACCTGCACCTAGCCTTTTATTTAATACTGTTGTTATTGCTGCTGTTAATGT
>JAAYFV010000099.1 GCA_012728075.1 Tissierellia bacterium | reverse complement strand
GAACAGAGATAGATTGAAGGATACAATTAAGAATATTAAACTATATAATCCTATAGATTTTCTCAGAAAGGAGATGGATATTGATGTTATTGAATGAGAAAAGTAAATTTACAGACAGAGAAATAATAGAAAAAGGGGCTAGGGTATTGATAAAGGAATTAGGATATTCTGGATTTTTAAGATTTATACACCATTATGAGGGTAAAAGCAAGGAGGATTATTTGAAATTAGAAGATGAAATCTTTGATGGCATGTCTTTAGATGAGATATATAATAATGCAAAGGAACACTGGGGAAGTAAAGAGTAACGAAAAGGTACCGGGTTCCACCCGACTTTTGTCGAAACTTGCTAACGATATAAATAAGGGTCTCACAGGTAGAAATACTTGTGGGGTTTTTTTATTGCACAAAATTAAAATTTGATGTCTAAATTTAAAAATTATAAACGATGGATTTAAGAGATAAAGAGATAAATTTATTGTATAATAAACGTAACTTATATAACGTTGGGGATAGCCTTGGCTGAAAATATAACAAATGAATAACTGTTTGAATTTATGACAAAAATGTATGGCGAAATGCAGGAGGGATTTACAGAAATAAATTCAAGGATAAATAACTTGGAAAGCGAGATGAGGGAAACAAAAAATAAGGTTATTATTATTGAACAAGAGCATGGAAAAAAATTAGATACTTTATTTGATGGCTATAAACAAAATTCAGATAAATTAGATAGGATTGAAAAAGAAGTATCCAAACAGGAAGAAATAATACTTAGAAGAATAAAATAGGTAGTTAGAATTATTGATTCAAAAATTTGTATAGTTTGTACATAGGGGTGATAGGATTGGGTGAAGGTATAACCAACGAACAATTTTTTGAATTTATGACAAAGATGTATGGAGAAATGCAAGAGATGAGAGAAAATATGGCAACAAAGCAGGATATAGTTAGACTTGAAAACAAAATGGATACAAACCACAGGGCATTATATGATGGATATAAATTAACTTATGAAAAATTAACTATGCTTGAAGAAAAGGTTAATGAAATTGATAAAAAAGTGTAAAAACAAGATGTTGAGATAAGGGTAATCAAAGGGGCAAATAGTTGAAAAATCTTAAATATGTGGATAAACACCTTACAGGTAGAAATACTTGTGAGGTGTTTTTATGTTTTATAGGAAAGGAATTTACATTGTCTAGAAAACATCAATATGTTTAAAAAAATGAATTTTGGTAATATATATAATGAAAATGATTATCATAATCATATTTAATATATTAATATAAAATTCAATCCATAAAGGAGGTTAAAAAATATGCGTTTTGAAGATTGTAACCCAATAGGGGATAAACACTATAGAATTTTAGATTTTGAGGGCAATGTAATTAGAGAAGAAGATATTCCTTCCTTTTCTGATGAAGAATTACTATACCTTTATTGGACTATGTTGTTCTCTAGAACTATAGATGAAAAGAACATATCTTATCAAAGACAAGGTAGGATGTTAACCTATGCACCTAATATAGGTCAGGAAGCTACCCAAGTAGGTAGTGCTTATGCTATGGAAAAGAATGATTGGTTGGTACCATCCTATAGAGAACTAGGAGCATGGCTCATTAAAGGAGTGCCTCTTAAGAATATATTCCTTTACTGGTATGGCAATGAATGGGGAAGCCATATGCCTGAAGGAGTGAGGGTATTGCCTATTTCTGTTCCTATTGCTTCCCAATTACAACATGCTACAGGTATAGGAATGGCTAATAATATAAAAGGTGAAAAAAATGTAGTAGTAACTTATGTAGGAGATGGAGGAACTTCACAAGGGGATTTCCACGAAGCTTTAAATTTTGCTGCAGTATTTAAAGCTCCAGTAGTATTTATAATTCAAAATAATCAATATGCTATTTCCCTTCCAAGGAAAGTGCAAACTGCTAGTGAAACCCTTGCTCAAAAAGCAATTGCTTATGGTATGCCTGGGATCTTAGTAGATGGAAACGATATATTTGCCATGTATTCTGCAACAAAGGAAGCTATTGAACGGGCAAGGGAAGGTGGAGGACCAACATTGATTGAAGCCTATACCTATCGTTTAGGTGCCCATACTACTTCTGATGATCCAACTAAATATAGGGAAGATGAAGAAGTAGAGAAGTGGAAGGAAAAAGACCCTATACTAAGATTTAAAAAATATCTAAAAAACAAAGGAATACTGACAGAAGAATGGGAAGAAAATACTAAAAAAGAACTAGAAAAAGAAGTAACATCAACTTTTGAAGAAATAGAGAATAAATCGGATACTTTGATTGAAGATATATTTAAATACCACTATGAAACTATGCCTCCACATTTGGAAGAACAATTAGAGGATTATAAATCTTTTTTAGAAGGAGGTAGATAATATGGCCAATAAGTTAAATATAGTTGAAGCTGTAAATCAAGCTCTCATGAATGAAATGGAAAAAGATGAAACAATAGTTGTTTATGGTGAAGATGTAGGTGTTGAAGGGGGAGTATTTAGGGCTACAGTAAATCTACAGAAGAAATTTGGCAAAGATAGAGTATTTGATACACCTCTTGCAGAGTCGGCAATTGTAGGTACAGCTGTAGGTATGGCTATTAATGGGTTAAAACCAGTTGTTGAATTACAGTTTATGGGATTTTCTTATCCTGCTTTTAACCAAATAATATCCCATGTGGCAAGAATGCGTAACAGATCTCGAGGGCGATATACCCTCCCAATGGTAATAAGAGCTCCTTATGGTGGAGGTATAAGAGCTTTGGAACATCACTCTGAAAGTACAGAAGCCTTATATGCTCATATTCCAGGGTTAAAAGTAGTTATACCTTCTACCCCTTATGATACCAAAGGTTTACTCATAGCAGCTATTAGGGATCCAGATCCAGTTATATTTTTAGAACCAAAAAGAATATATAGAGCTTTTAGACAGGAGATTCCTGAGGAAACTTATGAATTGCCAATTGGAAAGGCAAAAGTGGTAGAAGAGGGAGAAGATATTACTGTAATAACCTGGGGTGCTATGGTTAGAGATGTACAAAAAGCTAGTGAAATGGTTAAGGAGAAGGGAATTTATCCTGAGATTATAGATTTGCGGACTATTTCTCCAATGGATAGAGAAACTTTCATAGAGTCAGTTAAGAAGACAGGTAGGGCAGTAATAGTTCACGAGGCTCCAAAAACTTTAGGAGTGGGTGCAGAGATAGTAGCTATTATAAACGAAAAGGCATTCCTATATCTAGAGGCACCTCCTACTAGAGTAACGGGTTTTGATACTACTTTCCCATTGCCAAGGGGAGAAAAACATTATATCCCCTCTCCTGAAAGGATTGCAAAAACCATAGAAGATGTGGTGAAATTTTAAGGAGGTAATCAAATGAAATTTGAATTTCGATTTCCAGATATAGGTGAAGGAATTACAGAAGGTACCCTTATGAAATGGTTAGTAAAAGAAGGGGAAAATATAGAAGAAGGGCAATCTGTGGCAGAAGTAGAGACAGATAAAGTAACTACAGAGATACCTTCCCCAAGAACTGGAGTAGTTTCAGAATTAAAAGCAGAAGAAGGGGATGTAATTAATGTTGGGGATGTTTTTATAACCATAGATACTTCAGGGGAAGTTGATGAGATAGATAAAAAAGAAGAATCAGTTGAAAAGAAAGAAATTGTAGAAGAAGAGACTGCAGGAGTAGTAGGAGAAGTAATAGCTTCTTCAGAAGAAATCCCACCTAGTACTGAAGAAATTGTACTTTCAAAAAAACCTGAGAAAGTTAAGGTATTAGCTACACCTGTTGCAAGGAAAATGGCTAAAGATTTAGGCGTAGATATTAGTAAAGTAAAGGGTACAGGACCTAATGGTAGGGTTATGAAAGAGGATATTATAAAAGCAAAAGATGCCATGATGAAATCTAAAGAGGAAAGCAAAATATCCCAAATCCAATATGAAGAAAGTATATTAGTAGAGGATGAAAGGATAGAGAGGATCCCTCTTACTAGAATAAGAAAAACTATTGCAGAGCAAATGACCCTATCTAGATTTACAATACCCCATACAACTGCAATGGATGAAATAGATGTAACAGAATTATACGAATTTAGGAAAAAATATAAAGATATATTAATAGAAGAAGAGGTTAAGCTAACTTTCTTACCATTTATAATCAAAGGAGTCATAGCAGTATTGAAGGAATTACCCGAGTTTAATTCTTCTTTAGACGAGGAAAATGATGAGCTAATATTAAAACATTTCTATCATATTGGTATAGCCACTGATACTGATAGAGGTTTAATGGTTCCTGTATTAAGAGATGGGGACAAAAAGAGCATAGTTGAAATTGCTAAGGAAATAGAAGATTTAAGTAGTAGGGCTAAAAACAATCAAATTGAACTTCACGAACTTAAAGGTAGTACTTTCACTATAACTAATTATGGTTCCATTGGTGGATATTTTGGTATTCCTATTATCAACTATCCAGAATCAGCTATTTTAGGTGTAGGTCGTATTGTGAAAAAACCTATTGTAAAAGATGATGAAATAGTCATTGCTAGGGTGTTACCTTTATCCTTATCTTATGATCATAGGATAATTGATGGAGCTAGTGGAGCTCGATTCTTAAATCTATTATCAGAATTGCTTAAAGACCCAGAGATGTTATTGTTAAAATCATAGAAAGGATTCTAGGTGATAAATATGGATAGATATGATCTTATAGTTATAGGCGGAGGTCCTGGAGGCTATGTGGCTGCCATAAAGGCAGCCCAGCTTGGGGGCAAGGTAGCTGTAATTGAAAAGGAAAAACTTGGCGGAGTATGTTTAAATTGGGGTTGTATACCTACTAAAACCCTATTAAAAACTGCTAAATTGTATGAAGACATATCAAGGGGAGAAGAATTTGGAATAGTAGGTATTGATGATACAGATATAAAAGTAGATTGGAATCTTTTGTCCAAACGGAAGGATCAAGTAGTGAAAAAATTAGTATCTGGTATATATACATTATTTAAAAAGAATAAAATTGACCTTTATGAAGGTATGGGAAAGGTTATAGATAAAAATAATGTTGAAGTCAATGGAGAGATTGTAACTGGGAAAAATCTTATTATAGCAACAGGAGCTAAGGATAATCTGCCACCTATTGATGGACTAGATACTGCTTTAGAATCTGGGAAAATCATCAATAGTAAAGGAGCTTTACAATTGGAAGAAATCCCTAAGGATTTAGTAATAATTGGTGGTGGAGCTATAGCAGTAGAATTTGCCACTATATTTAACTCTATTGGTTCCAATGTAACATTAATCCAAAGATCAAGCCATATACTGTCTTCCACAGAGAAGGAAATGGCCACTACATTGCAAAAGCATCTCATAAGAGAAGGTATAAATATAGTAACAGATACAAAATTAAAATCCATAAGGGAAGATGGGGTTATAATAGAACATAAAGGGGAAGAGAAAGTATTTAAAGGGGACAAATATCTCATATCCTTGGGACTAAAACCTCAGTTAAAGGGAATAGAAAATTTGGATTTAGAGTTAGACTCCAAAGGATTTGTAAAGACCAATGAAAAAATGGAAACCAATATAGAAGGAGTTTACGCCATTGGTGATTTAAACGGGAAATTTGCCTTAGCCCATGTTGCTTCTGCAGAAGGGATTGTAGCTGCAGAAAATATTATGGGAAAAGATAGTACCATGAATTATAGTATAGTTCCCTCTTGTATTTATACTTTCCCTGAACTTGCATCTGTTGGACTAACAGAAGAAGAAGCAAAAGAAAAAGGATACGATATTACAGTAAGTAAATTCCCATTAGCAGCCAATGGAAAGGCATTAGCAGAAGGAGAGACCTTAGGTTTTGCAAAAATAATAGCTGATAATGAATATGGAGAAGTTATAGGAGTTCATATTATGGCAAGCAATGCAACAGATATGATTTCAGAGGCTATAGTTGCAATGCAATTAGAATCAACAGTATATGATATAGCTAAAGCAATACATCCCCATCCTACTCTATCAGAAACAGTCATGGAAGCAGCCTTTGGTGCCATAGATAAACCTATACACATTTTCAAATAATGGGACAGGGGGGCAGACCTCCTGTCCCAAAAGTCTGGGACAAGGGGTCTGACCCCCTGTCCCATTCCCTGTCCCAGTTTGTGTTCCTTAAAACCTTTGAACAAGTTGTTTTGTATAATTTGTACAATTAAATATATTTAAACATATGATACAATATATTTACTGAAATAAATTTAATATTTTAAAGGGGGGTAAAAATTGAAACAACACAAAGCTAGTAAAGGTATAGTACTAGGCATCATGATTTGTATACTATTCTTTACTGCAACAAACTTATCTTATGGAGAAGGTCATTGGGCACAAGATGAGATTGATTATTTATTATCAAAAGGGATTGTTTCAGGATATCCAGATGGTACATTTAAACCTGACAAACCTATTACTAGAGCAGAGTTTATAAAAATTATTAACAAAACAATATGTAACAATGAGAAATCCCATGTGCCTTTCAAGGATGTAAATGAAAATGACTGGTTTTATGACGAAATAGCTAAAGCTATTAAATCTGGATATGTAGAGGGATACGGAGACAATACTTTTAGACCTAACAATCCAATTACAAGAGAAGAAGCTGCTAAAATTTTAGTTACTGTTTTTAGACTAGAAGATGACAATCTAAATAGTGGTAGTTTTGTTGATCAAAAGGAAATAAGCAATTGGGCCCAGGAATACGTTCTCCTATTAAAAAACAAGGGGTATGTATCTGGCTATGCAGATGGAACTTTTCGCCCTAATGCTCCAATTACTAGAGCCGAATCAGTAAAGATGATTACCAATGTTAGTGGGGAAATCATTAATGCAAAAGGCGAGTATTCTCAATCTGTAGCCAAAAATCTATTAATAAACACATCAGATGTAACATTAAAT
>JAAYFV010000098.1 GCA_012728075.1 Tissierellia bacterium | reverse complement strand
TATATCTGCAGCTTGATCACCTATTCTTTCCATATCTGTGATCATTTTCAAAGCAGCAGATATAAATCTTAAATCTTTGGCTACAGGTTGGTGTTGTATCAATAATCTTAAACATCTTTGTTCAATAGTTCTTTCCATATTATCTATTTCTTTATCATTTTCTATTACTCGTTTTGCCAATTCTATATTTTGTTCATCTAAAGCTGTAATAGCTACTTTTATAGAGCTTTCTATTAAATTTCCCATCTCTATTAATTCTTTATTAAGCAAATCCAATTCTTTATCAAACTTATTTCTCATAATAATCATCCTCCATTAATTAACCAAATCTTCCAGTAATATAATCTTCTGTACGTTTATCTTTTGGAACTGAAAAAATATCTATGGTACTTCCAAATTCTATTAATTCTCCATTTAAAAGAAAGGCTGTTTTATCAGATACTCTTGCAGCTTGTTGCATATTATGAGTTACTATGATTATAGTATAATTTTTCTTTAATTCTTGAATTAAATCTTCAATTTTTGCTGTAGAAATTGGATCTAAAGCAGAAGTAGGTTCATCCATCAATAGTACTTCTGGTTTTACAGCTAGAGCTCTTGCAATACAAATTCTTTGTTGTTGTCCTCCAGAAATTCTAAGAGCATTTTTATTGAGATCATCTTTTACTTCATCCCAAATTGCAGCAGATTTTAAACTTTTTTCAACAATTTCATCCAACTTAGATTTGTTTTTTATACCATGAGTTCTTGGACCATAAGCAACATTATCATATATGCTCATTGGAAACGGATTAGGTTTTTGAAAAACCATTCCAACCCTTTTTCTTAATAAAGTTACATCAAAATTTTCAGCATATATATCCTCATCATCAAGTAGTATTTTCCCATAAATTTTGCAACCTTCAATTAAATCATTCATACGATTTAAACTCTTTAATAAAGTAGATTTTCCACAACCAGAAGGCCCTATGAGAGCAGTTATTTCATTTTCAGGTATATTTATATTTATATTTTTCAAAGCATGAAAATCACCATAATATAAATTCATGTTTTTTATGCTAAACTTATTCATTTTGATTCTCCTTTGCTAATTTATTACTTAATAAAGTAGATATATTATTTATAATTAATACTATTATCAATAATACAACTCCCGTTGCATAGGATTCTTTTACATGAAAACCTTCTGTAGATAAAACATACATATGAAGTGCTAATGTTCGCCCTGAAGAAAATAAATTTTTTGGAATTTTAGGTACAGTTCCTAAAGTGAATATTAGTGCTGCAGTTTCTCCAACTATTCGACCTATGGAAAGTATAATACCAGATAGTATTCCAGGAATTGCTACAGGCAAAACAACTCTAAAAATAGTACGAAGTTTTCCAGCTCCTAAAGCAAAACTTGCTTCTCTAATAGAATTATCCACAGAAAGTAGAGCTTCTTCTGTAGTTCTAATAATCAAAGGAAGTACCATAATTACAGATGTTAAAGTACCTGCTAATAAGGAAAATTTGAAATTTAATTTTATAACAAAAAATAGCATACCAAATAATCCATAGATTATTGAGGGTATACCAGATAAAGTTTCAGTTGCAATTCCAATAATTTCTACAAATATATTGCCTTTTTTAGCATACTCTACTAAATAAAAACTTGTAAATATACCTATAGGAGTTGCAATTATTAAAGTTAAAAATACAAGCATTATTGTAGTTATCATTGCAGGAAAAAGAGATACATTATCTGTAGTATATTTTATTTTAAACAGGGATAAATTTAAATTTGGTATTCCCTTTATTAATATATATCCAATTAAGAAAAACAATGTTCCAAAAGTTATAAAAGCAGATATTTTTACTATGATTTTAATGGTTTTACTCACTTTTAGCCCTGGTTTCTAAAATCATATTAAATAGTATCAATATGATTTTTCACTTAATAATAAGTGGTAGCGTCACAGGATTCAGCTACTAGGGTATAGTCTCTTAACTATAAATCTCATAAAGCCTTATTTA
>JAAYFV010000097.1 GCA_012728075.1 Tissierellia bacterium | reverse complement strand
TACATACCCTTCTTCTTCAGCTATTTTTTGTCCTTCAGCACTAAGTATAAAATCGATAAAATCTTTAGCTAATGGGTTTAAATCGTCTTTGTATGCTAAATTAAATGGCCTTGCGAGCTTGTAGGAATTGTCTAATATGTTTTCAGGTGTAGCTTCTACTCCGTCTATCTTTACAGCTTTTACTGTATTGTTTAATGAACCTAAGGAAATATATCCTATGCTGTACTTATCTCCAGTTACTCCAGTCATAACTGCATTTGTGCTATTTTGAACAATTGCTTCAGTATAGGTTTTATCTACTTCATTGCCATTAGCATCTTTTTCTAGTATTCCAACTATTTCAACAAAAGCTCCTCTAGTTCCAGAACCTTCTTCTCTAGTTATTACATTTATAGTTTTATTAGTATCAAAATCTTCTGTTTCCTCATTTGTATTTTTTGGGGACGAATTAGCAGGTGTATTATTATCATTATCTGTACAACCGACTAATAAAGACATTATAATAATAGTAATTAAAAGTAAATTTAAAACTTTTTCCATAAAATATTACCTACCTTTCTCATAATTTTTATCTTTCAATATAAGTTTAGCAACTACATGTAAAATCTGTTATATATAAATGTAAAATGTATGTAAAAGAAAAATAAAATCAATGATGATAAGTATAGTAGAATATTTGATATAATATGATTGTCAAGTATTTGTCAGTAAAAGCAGGTTAACATCATTTTAGATTATAGGGGGTAGTAGTATGTTTATGGTATTAGAAGAGATTTTAGTAAGAGATATAATGGCAGATGATTTCTTAATTGCTTATGAAGATACTCCTTTATTTAAGATAAAAGAAATGTTGATAAAAAATTATAAAAAAGAAACATTAATATATGATAATACAGGCAATATACAAGGAATAATTACTATGAAGGATATATCCAATCTTATAAAAAGGAATAGCAAGGATATTTATAATAAATTTGCTAAAGATATAGCAGTGAAAGAAGTTATTAGTATTTCGGAAGAATCTAATTTGCTAAGATGTAGGGATATAATGTTAGAAAATAATATTGGAAGATTAATTGTAATAAAAGAAGGCAAAGTTGTTGGTGTAGTTCGACAAGAACATATTAGAGATTTTTATTATATGAAAATTGAGGAGATATCAAAAATTATAAAGAGTGCTATAGACTATATTCATGAAGCAGTATGTATAATAGATAACAAAGGCACTGTTATTGTGTGGAATACTAATGCAGAAAAACTATATAATTTACCAAAGGAAAAAATTTTAGGAGAGCCATTATATAAATTTTTCCCCAATGCCATAGATATAGAAGTACTAAAAACTATGAAGACTGTTGAAAATCGCTATCATGAACCTAGAAAAGGGACTCATATTGTTATTAGTGCAGCACCAATCATATTAGATAATAAACTTATGGGAGTTATAAGTACAGATAAAGATGTTAGCGAGATGAGAGAGATTTCCGACAAATTAAAAGAAGCTACGAAACAGGTTGATTTTTTAAAAAAGGAATTAGAAAAAATATCTAATAGAGAAAGCAGTGCTATAATAGGGAAAAGTAAAATAATACAGCAAAAAATAGAAATAGCAGAATTAGCAGCAAAAAGTAATGCTCCTATACTTATATTAGGTGAAAGTGGAACAGGAAAAGAAATATTTGCAAAATATATTCATAAAGCAAGTGGTTTAAAAGGAGAATTTGTTCCAGTGAATTGTAGTGCTGTTCCAAAAGAACTTTTTGAGTCTGAATTCTTTGGATATGAAGAAGGTGCATTTACAGGGGCTCGAAAAAGTGGAAAAGCTGGTTATTTTGAACTTGCAAATAATGGAAGCCTTTTTTTAGATGAGATAGG
>JAAYFV010000096.1 GCA_012728075.1 Tissierellia bacterium | reverse complement strand
TATAGGTACATCTATATGGTTCCTGTACTTTTTTATTATATATATATTATTAAAAGGCAAGGTGAATAAAATGGAATATTTAAAAATTAAAGATGAAATAAAATATCATAATCAAAAATATAAAATAAAAAGGGAAATAGAAGATGTGTTCATAGGAGAAGGTTATTTTTATATTGAACCATCACTATATGAGAATTTAGATGGGCTTGAATCCTTTTATAAAAAAATAGGTAAGGATTCCTTGGTTAAAATAATCAATGGAAATTCTGATGTAGTAGCATTAAGGCCTGACAATACTACTAATATAATAAAAAATATTATTCCTAAATGGAAACAAGGAATGCAACTTAAATTATTTTATAATTCTTCAATATTTAGAAATGTAAATAATTCAAATATTGAAGAAATAAAACAATTAGGAATTGAATATTTAGGAGGATTTGATTTTAAGTCTGATATAGAAGTAATAGTTCTAGCATTGAATATTTTAAATAAATTTAATGATAATTTTATAATGGAAATATCCAATAGTAAGTATATCTATGGACTTTTAGAAGATATGAATATAGATAAAATACAAGAAAAACAATTAAAAAATATTATATATAGAAAAAATAAGTTTGAAATGTTGGATTATATTAAAAAATTAAATTTACCAAGTAAAATAATAGATTGTTTGGCAAATATATTTGAATTCCAAGGCAATATTTCTCAGGTTGTAAAAAGAGCAGAAAAGTTTTATACAAACAAAATTATGGAAAAGGCTTTAGAGGAACTGATAATTTTAGGAGATTTTATTAAAAAAGAAGGATATTCAAAATATATTTGTTTTGATTTATCTATGATTACAGAATTAGATTATTATGATGGGGTTATATTTAAAGGATATTATCCCAATAGTTTTAAAGAAATTATAAAAGGAGGCAGGTATGATTCCTTCACGGAATATTTTGGAGAAAAAGTTTCAGCTATAGGCTTTTCAGTAGAATTAGATGAAATTGTTAATATTATTAACACAAGGGGGTAAGTAATATGGATTTTATAAGCATAGCTATATCAAAAGGCAGGATTGGCAAAGAAGCTTCTACTGTTTTTAAAAAAATTGGATTAGGGGATTCCATAGATATTAATTCTAGGAAACTTATTTTTAAAGATGAAAAAAATAAAATTAACTATATATACGTAAAGCCTTTAGATGTAGTTACTTATGTACAAAATGGAGTTGCAGATTTAGGGGTGGTAGGAAAGGATATTATATTGGAAAAGGATAGTGATGTGTATGAAATTTATGATTTAGGATTTGGAAGATGTAAGTTTGCAGTAGCTGGGAAAAAAAATCAACATACTTATTCCAAAGATAAGTTACTTAAAGTTGCAACATCCTATCCTAATATAACTAAAAAGTATTTTGATAAAAAACAACAAAAAATTAAGATAATAAAATTAAATGGTTCTATAGAATTAGCTCCATTAGTAGGTTTATCAGATGTGATAGTGGATTTAGTAGAAACAGGAAATACATTAAAAGCCAATGGACTTTATATAATAGAGGAAATGTTTGATATAAGTGCAAGACTTATATGTAATCGAATAAGTTATAGATTTAAATATGATAGAATTTTTAATTTAGTTAAAAAGTTAAAGGAGTTGAAATGTTAATATGATAAAAGTCATAAAAAATAAAAATTCAGAGGATAAAAAATTTATGGGAAAACTGTTAAAAAGAAATCAATTAGAAATAGAGGAGATAAATAATCAAGTAAAGGATATATTATATCAAGTAAAAACTTATAAAGATGAAGCATTAAAAAAATATACTAAAGAATTTGATGACGTTTGGATAGAAGATTTTTTAGTCTCTAAATATGAAATGGAAGAAGCTATGAATTATATAAATACACAACTAAAAGAAGACTTAATTAATATTAAAGAGAATATTGAAATATATCATAAAAAACAATTAAAAAAATCTTATTTCATAGAAAAGGAGAATATTATATTAGGTCAAATTATAAAACCTATAGAAAAAGTTGGCGTATATGTACCAGGTGGAAAAGCTGCCTATCCTTCTACAGTACTTATGAATGTTGTCCCTGCTAAAATTGCAGGGGTAAAGGAAATAATAATGATTACTCCTCCTAATAAAGACGGAAATATAAAGGATTCTATTCTTGCAGCAGCTCATATATCTGGAGTAGATAAAATATATAAAGTAGGTGGTGCTCAAGGTATAGGAGCTTTAGCTTTTGGAACAGAAAGTATTCCTAAGGTAGATAAAATAACAGGACCAGGCAATATATATGTAACGATAGCTAAAAAACAACTTTTTGGATACGTAGGTATAGATATGCTAGCAGGACCAAGCGAAATTTTAATAATTGCAGACAAATGGGCTAATCCTAAATATATTGCAGCTGATTTAATTTCACAAGCAGAGCATGATGAAAGAGCAGCGGCAATATTAGTAACATCCTGGGAACCAATTGTAAAAGAGGTACTATACCAAATAGAACTTCAAATTAAACATAATGACAGGAAGGAAGTTATAAAAAAAGCATTAAAAAACTATAGTGCCATAATAATAACAGATTCTTTGGAGGAATCTATAGAAATAGCCAATGAAATAGCACCAGAACATTTAGAAATATTAACTGAAAATCCTTTTGATATATATAAAAATATTAAAAACGCAGGAGCCATTTTTTTAGGAAAATATTCTCCTGAACCTTTAGGGGATTATTTTGCAGGTACTAATCATATTTTACCTACAAGTTCCACATCTAGATTTTCTTCCCCTTTATCTATAGATGATTTTATTAAGAAAACTTCACTTATATATTATGATAAAGAAGCTTTGATGAAATCAAAGGATTGTATTATAAGAATGGCTAAAGAAGAAGGGTTACCGGGCCATGCTAATTCAATAAAAATAAGATTTGAGGAGATGTAATATATGAAATTAGTAAAAGAAAATATTGAAAATATAAATAAATATGAACTAAATAAAAAACCTTATAGGATAAAATTAGATGCTAATGAGGGGGAAAACATATTTTTTTCAGATATAGGTGATGAATTAAAATTAAATTTATATCCAGATGGTGATTCTTCATTATTGAGGAATGAAATAGGAAAATATTTAAATGTAGATCCTAATAATATAGTAGCAGGAAATGGTTCTAGTGAGATGATAGAATTGGTCATGAAAGCATTTATAGATAAAGGAGATATTATTTTAAGCTTTATTCCTACTTTTAGTATGTATCAGATATTTAGTCAAATTTATTCAGCTAAGTTTATAGGCATTAATTGCAATGAAAATTTTGTTCAAGATGTTGATGTATTAATTGAAGAAGCAAAAAATATAAAACCTAAAATCATATTTATATGCAATCCTAACAATCCCACAGGTTATTTGATGAATAAATATGAAATTAAAAAGTTACTAAATAATACAGATTCCCTAGTAGTTGTTGATGAAGCATATATAGAATTTGCTCAAGGTTCTATGGTAGAATACATCTCCCAATATGAAAATTTAATAGTATTAAGAACATTATCTAAAGCTTTTGGGCTTGCAGCTATAAGAGTAGGTTATATGGTATCAAATAAACATATAATCAATATTATAAACAAAGTAAAGTCCCCTTATAATTTAAATTCCATAAGTCAGTATATAGGTGTAAAGGCTTTGAGAGAAAAGGAGAAAATGTTTCAATATATAGAAGAGGTAAAAAAGGAAAGAAATTATCTTTATAATGAACTAAAAAAATTTCCTATAGAAGTATACCCATCTAATGGTAATTTTATATTTTTTAAATCTGAAATTTATAAACTTGATGAAAAATTAAATGAAAAGGGAATACTAATACGAAGTTTTTCTAAAGATTTGGAAAATCATTATAGGGTTACTGTAGGAAATAGATGGGAAAATGAAGAATTTATAAAAAGTTTAAAGGAGATTTTAGAAAATGAGAACAGCTAAAATTACAAGAAAAACAAATGAAACCAATATATTGGTATGTATTGATATAGATGGAACAGGTGAAAACCAAATTGATACTGGTATAGGTTTTTTAAATCATATGCTTAATTTAATGGCCTTTCATGGCAAATTTAATTTAAAAGTAATTTGTGAAGGTGATTTACATGTAGATGATCACCATTCTGTAGAAGATATAGGAATCGCTTTGGGACAAGCTTTTAATGAAGCATTAGGTGATAAGAAAGGTATCCAAAGATATTCAAGTATTTATATTCCCATGGATGAATCTTTATCCCTTGTAAATGTAGACATTAGTGGTCGCCCATATTTAATATTTAATGTTGATTTTAAATCTGAAAAATTAGGAGAAATGAATACTCAAAGTTTTAAGGAGTTTTTTAAAGCTTTTACTTATCACTCTGGGATTACTCTCCATATAAATTTATTATATGGAGAAAATGATCACCATAAAATAGAATCTATATTTAAAGGTTTTTCCAGAGCATTAAAGGAAGCTACAATGATAATTTCAAAAGATTTACCATCTTCTAAAGGAGTAATATAAAAAGAGAAAGGAAGATAATTATGTTAATATTACCTGCTATTGATATTAAAGATAATAAATGTGTAATGCTATCTCAAGGAAAATTTAACCATATGAAAGTATATTATTCAAATCCCATAGAAGTAGCATTAAAATGGCAAGAAGAAGGAGCTAACTATTTACATTTGGTAGATTTAAATGGTTCAATAGGAGATAATTTAATAAATAAAAAATCCATAGAAAGAATTATTAAAGAGGTAAATATTCCTGTTCAAGTAGGTGGAGGAATAAGGGATGAAAAGAAGGTAGAAGAAATTTTAAAATTAGGAGCTAGTAGAGTAATTATAGGGACTGTTGCAGTAGAAAACATGGAGCTTTTACAAAAATTAATAGGTATATACGGAAATGAAAAAATTGTAGTCTCCATTGATGCAAAAGATGGAAGAGTTGCAACAAGAGGTTGGAAAACTATAAATGAAATAAATTCTATGGATTTATGTAAAATACTTGAGGAAATAGGGGTTAGCACTGTAATATATACAGATATATCAAAGGATGGTATGCTTACAGGTCCAAATTTTAATATATATAGAAAACTAAAGGAAAATACAAATCTTAATATTATTGCCTCAGGAGGTATATCCTCATTAGAAGATGTAAAATTATTAAAAAAACTAGATTTATATGGAGCAATTATTGGAAGAGCTTTTTATGAGAATATATTAAGCTATAAGGAAGTGATAGAATGTCTATAGTAAGAATAATCCCTTGTATTGATATGATAAATGGAAGAGTAGTCAAGGGTAAAAATTTTAAGAATATAGTTGATGTAGATAGTATAGATTATTTGGTAGAATACTACTGTAATACAGGAGCTGATGAAATTATTTTTTATGACATAAATGCTTCTATTGAAAAAAGGAAAACTGATCTTCTATGGATTAGTAAAATAGTTTCAAAAATAAATATACCATTTTGCGTAGGAGGAGGAATAACTTCTGTTGAAGATGTTGAAAATTGCATAAATATTGGAGCAGAAAAAATATCCATAAATTCTGCAGCTATAAAAAATCCTAACTTAGTTAAGGAAATAGCTATGCAATTTGGCAGTAAAAGATTAGTTGTAGCTGTTGATGTAAAAAAGAACATGGAAGGTGGATGGAATATATATACGAATGGGGGTAGTTTAGATACAGGATTAGATGCAATAGATTGGATTAAGAAAGTAGTTGATTTAGGAGCTGGAGAAATAGTGGTAAATAGCATTGATACAGATGGAATGAAAAATGGCTATGATATTGAGTTATTAAAAAGAGTTAAATCTGCTGTAGATATTCCTATAATTGCATCAGGAGGAGCTGGATAATTTGAAGATTTTTATAATGTTATTCTATTAGCAAATGTTGATGGAGTTTTAGCAGCTTCTGTATTTCATTATGGGGAAATTAAAATTTGCGATTTAAAAAAATATTTAAAAAACAAAGGAATTTCTGTAATAAATAAAAAATAATTTTAATGGAAAGGTGGGGAGTTAAAATTAATAAAAAAGTTGAAGATATAATAAAAGAAATAAAATTTGATGATAGAGGATTAGTACCTACTATAGCTCAAGATGTGAAAACTAAAGAGGTATTGATGCTTGCCTATATGAATAGAGAATCCATTGAAAAAACTATTCAAGAAGGTGTTGTATATTATTATAGTAGAAGTAGAGAAAAACTGTGGAAAAAAGGAGAAACTTCAGGAAACATTCAAAAGCTCAAAGGTTTTTATTATGATTGTGATAAGGATAGTATTTTATTAATAGTAGAGCAAGTAGGAGTAGCTTGTCATACTGGAAATTATTCATGTTTTTTTAATAAAGTACTGGAAACAAAATATAAAAATATAAATATAATTGAAGAACTTTATTCCTTATTGGAAGATAGAAAGAATAATCCTAAAGAAGGTTCCTATACCAATTATCTATTTAGAGAAGGAATAGATAAAATACTTAAAAAAATAGGAGAAGAAGCGTCAGAAGTAATAATTGGAGCTAAAAACAATAAAAAAGAATTAATATATGAAATAAGTGACTTAATATATCATACATTAGTCCTTATGGTAAATGAAAATATATCCATAAAGGATATAGAAGAAGAACTTATTAGCAGAAGAAGTTAATAGTAATAGGAGCAGGTTTTGCTTCTGTGCATTGGTGCATTGGGGACAGTTCGAGACCACTGAAAAAGTCCCCATAATTAAAAAAATTGAATAATATATATTAAAATCCCCCTATAATTGGTATAATGAATTTATGACAAAACAAAAAACCAAAAGGGGGATTTATCATGTTAAGACAAATGCCAAAGCAATTATCTTTTCATACATCATTATATAACAAAATACCAAAAAATCATATACTAAAAACAATAAAAGATACAGTGGATTTTAGTTTTCTTAATGAATTACTAGCTGATAGCTATTGTAAAAATTTTGGTCGGCCTGCAAAAGAACCCGCCTTAATGTGTAAATTGCTATTCTTACAAGCTATGTATGGACAATCAGATGAAAAATTAATTGAAGATGCTAGTTTAAATCTTGCATACTTATATTTTTTAGATTTAAACCCAGAAGATGAACTTCCTGAAGCAAGTTTGCTATCCAAATTTAGAACAACAAGACTTCAAGAATATACTCTTGATGAAATTATTACAGAAATTGTAAGACAGTGTGTAGAAAAGGATATAATTAAATGTGATACTGTAAGTATTGATGCAACACATATTGAAGCTAATACCATTAGAAAAACCCCTGAAAGGTTGATGAAACACCTTGCTAGAAATATTATTAAAGAATATACTGAAGAGACCCTTGAACCGTTAGAAAATATACCAGATGAGCCAGAATATAAAGAAATAGAAGATCATAAAGAAGCCAAAGAAGTAATGAAAGACTATTTAGAAACTGTAATTGAAGAGGCTGAAAAAAATTTAACTAAAGAAACAACAAGTACCCAAAATGCAATAGATAAAGCAAAAGAAATAATATCCGACCCCAAATTTATCAACCAAAAAGGAGTTCGTTCTCTTGTTGATGAAGATGCTAGAGTTGGAAGGAAGGATAAAAATAAAGATTTTTTTGGGTATAAAGCGGAATTTGTTATGACAACGGATGAAAGAATTATTACCTCCGTAAGAACATCTCATGGGGCATACATTGATGGAACATACGCAGATGAAATGCTTGAAGAAACGAAAAAAGCTGGGATTGACCTAAAAGAGGTATATGGTGACAAAGCATATTTTAGAAAAAATATTTTAGACATTATCGGAGAATTAAAAGCGAAAGCATATATACCTGTAAGTAAAATGGTTTACAGGATCGATGAAGAGGAATTTTCTTATAATAAAGATTCTGATGAGTGGCAATGTAGTGAAGGAAATTTAACAGTCAATAAAAAATATTTTACATCTAATACTAAAAAGGGTTTTAGGGAGGGATATAAATACTATTTTGAAATGAAACAATGTAAATCCTGTGCAAAACATGATAAATGTGCTAAAAAAAGTGCAAGAAAAATATTAGTAATAGGTTTAAATACTAATGAATTTTATGAAATATCTCAATATCAAAAAACAGATGAATTCAGAGAAAAATATAAAAAGCGAGCCTCTATTGAGGGGAAAAATGCTGAACTTAAAAGGTTTCATGGGCTATGTCGAGCTAAAGGATATGGCCTAAAAAGTATGTCTAGACAATCAAAATTAGCTGCTATAGCAGTTAATTTAAAGAGGATAGCAGCAATAGTATCCTCTCTTCCAGTTAATTTTATCCAAGATATCCTTGTTTTTAGGGAGATTTTTGGATTTTAAGATTTAACGATTTAATATACAAGAAT
>JAAYFV010000095.1 GCA_012728075.1 Tissierellia bacterium | reverse complement strand
TATTTAAGTGTGCCCAAAATACATGTAATTCTATCCATCTCAATCATAACACAAAAATAAGGGTAAAAATAGTAATGGAGCGGGATTTAAGAAAATCCCACCCCAACTATTGACAAAGAGCCTAAAAAACATAATAACTACTGACAGCACTCCTATTAAAACTAACAAAAGAGCTTTTCCTACTTCAACAAATAAATTAATGATATTCTCACTGGCAATTGGTTGTATAATAGCTGCAACAAATTTATATATAAACATTAAAGTCATTATTTTTATTGCGGGAGCTACACATACTAAAAACAATGCTATTAAACCAATAACTCCTATTCCGTTCTTTAATATTACTGAACAGCCAATAACAGTTTCTACTGCATCAGATAAAAATTTCCCGATTATAGGTACAAAATTATCTACTGCATACTTAGCAGTCCTTATAGTTATTCCATCTACTTTTGTGCCTATGCCATATATGGTAATTATTCCAATAAATATAGTCAGAGATAAACTGATTATTACGATTATTATTTGTCTAATCAATTCTGATAATTTAGAAAACTGAACTTTCTGTGATATATTGCTAATTATTCCTATGATAAAAGAAAATAGTATTAATGGAAACACCAACTCTTTAACTATAGACCCGATGATATTTATACTTCCAATTATCATAGGATGAAATAATAACTTTGTAGTAACTCCACTAGCTGCTGTTAATAAAGTCAATAAAAGAGGTAATATTATCTGCATAAAATTTACCATTTGCTCTACTGTTTTTTTACCTAGATTCAAGGATACAGTAAAACTATTAACAATCATCATGGCTAAAATAACATAACAAGTATAATGGGCTAGTTGTCCTACAGTATCCTTCTCAAAACTACTCTGCAAATTGGTAAGTATAGAACTAGCTATAATAATTACTAATATTTGGGAAACCATTATAATATTGTCAACTATTTCAGAAAAAAATACTTTAATAATAAATGATCTTATCCTTCTAAAGTCCAGTGGATTATCCCCTCTTAATAAAGATATAATGCTATCCTTTATATTTATTTTAGGATAATAATCATCTGTAGATTTTACTATATCATCTAGTATTAATTCAAGTTCCCTAATATTTAAATTCTCTAATTGCTCCCTCATAATTCTATCTGTAATATTTTCTTCAGCCATAGATTTACTATGAAAGCAGAAGGTAATTATAAATAAAAACAAAATTGTCTTCAATAAAAAATTAGTATTTTTAAACATCTCTTCACCTTTATGGAAGTATTTTTATAATAAGATCCATTAAAGCCAATAATATAGGCATAGCAAGTACCATTATAATAATCTTCCCACCTAATTCCACTTTTGAAGCAATAGCATCCTCTCCTGCATCTCTAGATATTTCAGCTCCAAATTCTACTATATATGCAATTCCAATGATTTTGAGCATAGTGGTAAAATATCCATACTCTATATTTGTGTATCTAGTTAATTGACTTAATGTATCAATTATAAATTTCAATTTATCTAATAACATAGAAATTATAAATATCCCTGTTACTATACTAATTATTATGGCAAACTCTGGTCTATTCCACTGACGTAGTAATACCACCAATATAGTAGAAACGATTCCTATAGATACGATTTGTACAATCTCCATATAATCACTTCCTATCAATATAGTTGAAACAGGGTTTTAATACTGTCGAATAATTTACTTATTAGACCTATTACTGCTCCAAATACTATAACCACACCTACTAAAGTAGTAATAAAAGCAAATTCTTCTTTTCCCGCATTATCTAAAAGGGTATGAAGTATAGACAACAATATCCCTATACTTGCTATTTTAAAAATTAAATCAACATTCATACTATCTCTCTCCTCTAAATAAGTATTATTACTATAGCAAGGCCAACTAAGACCCCTAAACTTTTAAACATCTTTTCATTTTTATCCCTTTCTAGCTTTGCCTCCTTTTCTAATATAATAATTTGATTTAATATTAGTTGGAAATTTTTCCCTTGATCTTCTCTATTAGAAGTTCCTAACACCCTTCCCAAAGATAATATTATTTCTATGTCTTGTTGTTTAAAATTTAAATCATTTTTCAAAATATGCCTTAAATCATAAAAGCTGTAATATACCTCCTCAACTTTGTTTTCTATGATATGATCTCTAATCTCTTTGAAAAGGAAGGAAACCTTCTTATTACCTTTTTTATATACATTTAACATTGCTTCTGGTAAAGGTACTGCTCCATAGACAATTTCAGTTTCTAGCATTTTAATACATTGTTCCATATAAACTAAGTTGTTTAATCTATTGGAGTACTGGTTTCCATAGAAAAATCCAATTAAACTAGTGGAAATAAGAACTAATAGTCCCCCTAAAAATTTCATAATAATCATAGGCAACCTCTTTCTACATTAAAATAGAAGTAAAATTTTCTCCTTCTAAAATTTCCTTTATAGTCCCTACTCCCTTTGAATTATCTAAAAAAATATATCTTTCAAATATTTTATCTTCTATTAGAACATTTAGACTCCTCCTAGAAACTAAATCTTGTATATCCTTTCCATGAACAGTAGCTAAAACCTTTACTCCTGCTTTAAGGATTTCATGGATTGCTTCCACATCTGATGTACTTCCAATCTCATCCATAGCAATAATATCTGGAGACATGGCTCTTAATAACATAATAGTCCCATCCTTCTTGTTACATCCATCTAGCACATCTGTTCTTAGACCAATATCATGTTGAGGAATACCATTATACATACCTGCTAATTCTGATCTCTCGTCAATAACTCCTATCTTAAAACCTTTATTTAATAAACAATAACCATCACTTAAATTCCTAATAATGTCCCTTAAAAGGGTGGTCTTTCCACATTGAGGTGGAGAAATTATTAATGTATTATATATGCTTCTGTTATATGGAGATATAATAAATTCTAGTATATTTGTAGAAACTCCTATTTTTTCCCTTGCTATTCTAATATTTAAAGAAGAAATATTTCTTATGGTATCAATAATATTACCTCTATATATTACTTTTCCTGTAATTCCCACTCTATGTCCGCCTTTCAGTGTGATAAACCCATTCCTTATTTCTTCTTCAAAAGCATAAATAGAATAATTGCTAATCAATTTAAAAGTTTTAATAATATTTTCTTTATTTACCTTTATACATTTATCATAATTAGTTGTAGGATTACCCTGGAGATCTAAAAAATAATCTTTCCCTTCAAAGCTTATAATAAGTGGACAACCAATTCTAAGTCTTATCTCTTCTATTTTTGTTTTGTATTTTGAGGGTAAAGCATTCAGTGGCTCTTTTAAATCTAAGCATATATATTCTAAAACATTGTTAAATTTCTCAATATCTTTATTTCTCATAACATGTCCCTCCTTTATATATAAATATGAACAAGCTAAAATAATATGCAAAAAAATAAAGACTTAAAGCTTTAAAGCTTTAAGTCTTTATTTAAAAACTAACACTATTCTTTTTCTTCAAATTCATCTAAAATCTCATCTTCGCAACAATCACAGTCAAATTCAACAGACTCTAAATCTTCTTCATCAAAATTATCAAAGGGATAATAATCATATTCATCGTCAAACTCATCATATCCATATATTTCATCTTCTACATCTGATAAATCCTCATCAATATACTCTACATATTCCTCTAAATCTTCATAGTTTTCAATCATATCTGTTATAACATGGGCAAACTCTTCTAAAGCATCGATAATATTTATCAATAATTTGCCTTCTTTCGATTCCTCCTCAATTTCCATTCCTTCTGCTAAACCTTTTAAATAGGCTACTTTTTGATATAGATAATCCATAGTATCCCCTCCCTTAATAAATTAATTATATATTTATATCATTACCTATAACCTTGATAAATACTCACCTGTTCTAGTATCAATTCTAATCTTATCTCCTATGTTTACAAACAAAGGAACATTTACCGTAGCACCAGTTTCAACAATAGCAGGTTTGGTAGCACCAGTAGCTGTATCCCCTTTTACTCCTGGCTCCGTATGAGTGACTTCTAATTCAACAAAATTTGGAGCTTCTACTTTAAAAGGCTTACCTTCATAAAAACTAATGATGGCATTATCATTTTCTTTAATATACATAATAGCTTCTTCTACTTGGTCTTTCTCTAAAGGCAACTGTTCATAGGTTTCATTATCCATAAAATAATATAGTAAACCATCATTATATAAATATTGCATCTCTTTAGTCTCTATACGAGCTAATGGATACCTATCATTAGGGTTAAATGTAGTCTCTTTTGTGACTCCAGTCATGACATTTCTTATCTTTGTTCGTACAAAAGCTGCACCTTTCCCTGGTTTTACATGCTGAAAATCAATAATTTCATATACTTCTCCATCCATTTCAAATGTGATGCCTTTTCTAAAATCTCCTGCAGATATCATATAAATCCTCCTTAAAATAACTATTAAATCATCATATATATTGCATTCAAAGCTAACACATAGCTATATATACCTAATCCCGTTATTTGACCTGTACAAACAGGAGCAATAACAGACTGTTTTCTAAAATCTTCCCTAGCATATATATTGGATATATGTACTTCAATTATTGGAATATCCAATATCTCTATAGCATCCCTAATAGCTATACTATAGTGAGTATATGCTCCAGGATTAATTACAATACCCTTGATATCTTCTTCTATACTTTTGTGTAGTCTATCGATAATCTCCCCTTCTAAATTGGATTGAAATATATATAATTCCATACCATATTCCTTTGCTTTATCATTGAGAAGATTATCTATATCTTTTAGTGTATAATTTCCATATATAGATTTATCTCTTCTCCCTAATAGATTCATATTAGGACCATGAATTATTAATATTTTCATTATATCTTCCCCTTGTTCTACTTATATAATTATATCAATCCTTTTAGCTAACTACAATAGTCTTATTGCTTAAATATAAAAATTATTTCATCCCCAATTTCATTAATAGATTTATTGTCTATATCTATTATATAATCTGCACTTTCTTCATACAGTTTATATCTATCCCTAATCATATTTTGCATATTATCATATAGACTACCCTTATTTAATAAAGGTCTATGATTTTTCCATGATGGGGATGATTGAATATTAGATATTAAAGTTTCAATGGTGCCCTTTAAAAAGTATAGAATACCATTTTCTTTTAAGGCCTTTCTATTGATATCTTTTAATATAGCTCCCCCTCCAGTGGATATAACCTTATTGCCTTCTAAGCAATTTTCTAGTATTACTTGACTTTCCAGTTGTCTAAAATATTCTTCTCCAAATTTTTCAAATATATCTTTTATAGTTTTTCCTGTCTTCTGTAATATTATATCATCTGTATCTACAAACTCCATATTAAGTTTATTAGAAATATATTGACCCACCACTGTTTTGCCAGCTCCACTCATGCCTATTAATACAATATTTTTCAAATTTATCACCTTACTCATGATGAGGTTGTTTATTCACAATTTCAATAGCTTGAGTAACTTCCTTTATCAAATCTACATCATATTGATAATCTAAAATATCTACTTTAGCATAAAGACCACCTTTTTCTGTAACCACATATTTAGGTTTTAAATTGTTTAAAGCAATAGCTGCAATATCTAATCTACATCTATCACAATCACAAATATCATCTCTCTCCCTTATTATTCTGTCTATAGTATCCATAACTTGCTTTTCCTTTAAATTTTTAAGTTTCAATAGTTTTACCTCCCTACATAAAATTAAATTATCTAATATATATTTATAGATTTTATTCTAAAATCTATAAAACCAGGTAAATATATACCAGTGTTTTTTATATCATCAAAATCATATTCTATATCTATCTTTTCATCATCTAACAATTTCTCTCCATCATCTACTAAGAGTATACCCTTTATTTTCAGTTTGCTATCTGACTCTACATTAATATTACCATCATTTATAATTGCTATCCCAGAAAACTCAACATTTGTATATATACGAAAATCCCCTTCAATATATATAATACCATTTAATTTAACAACCTCACCAGGTTTATCAGATAAAATATTCACATTAATATTTTTCTGAGTATCATTTTTAACTAATAAAAAAATCTTATCCCTATCTAAACAATACTTCTTTATAGGATACTTTATATCGTTTCTATACAATTCAATATAAGTTCTACCATCTATCTTTTTCAAAATATTGATGATTTCATAATTATCTATTTCTACTGCCATCATATTTTCTTCGAGGGGAGGTATATATATTTCCCGTTGCAAATATTCCATATACTCCTTATATAGTTTATCTTTTTCCTCTAATCCACTAGGAAATATAATAGGTATTCCCCTTTCAAATATTTCATTAACTACTGTTAGCTTTGCTACCCCATTTCTTTTTATATTGTTATATGTAGAATTAGTTTGTAGCTCCAATATAATTCTATTTTCTTCCCTATAAAAACTTAAATTTACTTTTTTATAATTATCCCCTTCTATTAAATCCTCATTGTCTAAAATAATATGCCTTTTATTATCATCTTTAATCCTACCATATTTAAAAAATTCCTTTACTCCAGGTAAAATTATATTATCAAAATATTTAGGATTATTGATTACCGTTAATATCTTACCCTCCACCAAATATAATGCTTGAGTATTATTCTTGCTGGAGTTTACAATCATATATTCTATATTAGAGCTATAATTCAAAAACATACTTGAAATCAATATGATTGCCATTACCAATAAGGAAAGTATTGTTATAAAACCTTTATCTTTGTTTTTATACAATTAAGACACCTCTTAATCAATATATAGCAGGGCATCTAATAATAGATTTAGTTTTAAATATAGTACTCCTCCCCCTAGATTCTTGAAGGGTGAAACAAAGTTCTATAATATTTGCTTCAAAATCAATTCCTGTTCCATCTATAGATACCACATAGTCAGCAACTTTATTATGTCCTCCTTTTGTAAAAGAACTAACCTTAGGATAAAGTTCTGAATCTACATTAGTCCCTATCCTATAAATGCCATTATCCTTGTGATAATAAGTTGAATAATTGTATTTTAAGTTATCTTTAGGGAAATAATGGAGTATAACAAAGCCTATATTTTTCTCATACTCATCCCTTAATCCTTCAAATTTATCTATAGCAATGATTGCATCAGCTGTTTGTATCTCCTTTTTAATATACTCTATAGCATATTTACCATTCAAAAGTATTTCATCTTCCATATCCCCTATTTTACATGCAGTAATCGTAAACTTAAGTATAGAATATAGTGTTACAACAATAATAGAACTAATGGCTAAAGATAAAAGTAATTCAATTAATGTAAATCCACATTTCTTATTGTCTCTATTTGTCTTCATATTTTGGTGAAATCGACATAAAAGCTTGAATTGTAACATCATTAAGCCTCTTTTCCTCATTAATAGATGATATACTCACTATTATTTTCCAAAAATTTGGCGATTTTTCTTCCTTGTGTATAGTACATATATATTTCCACTGTTGATTATTCTTATCTAATGGCAAATTAATAGAAACAGATTCTTTAGCCATCAATCTATCCATTAAATATGTTAACTGAACATCAAATAAATACTCATCTTCCCTATTGCTATTGTAATTAAAGGATTTTAATTGTTCAATAGTAGATTCTGCAATATATACCATTTCCATTTTTTCTTTTGAAAGTTGTAAATTATGAAGAGATGTGTTCAAAATAGGGAAACAAGTAATTATTATTAAACCCAATAAAAATAATCCTATCAATACTTCTACCAATATAAATCCTTTTTTATACATATATATTCAACTCTCATATAGATTAATAGATAATCCACTTCTAATTTACATTAATCATCAATATATATATTTACTTTCCCTGTTACTGGTACAATGGTAATTTTGATTTTTTTACCCTTTCTATCCTCGAGGAATACAGTTCCTGCTTTTGAAGGTGTACCTGAATATCCAAAACTTATCTGATTACCCAAATTCTTTGTGTTTATCAGCTTTAATCCACTTTTAAATTCATATTTTTTTAATACTATTTCAACCCTATCATGTTTTTTTACTATATAATAATTCTTATCAAAGTTTAAAAACACACTATACATACATGATTCTACTATAGCTCTGTTTCGTGCATAATCTATATCTTTTTTAAAAGTACTCAATTCTTTTCTTTCTCTATAACTTAAAGCACTGCTAGCTTTCAATGGAGATATGAGAAAAAATATCCCCAATATGCTAATTACTAGGATAACTTCCACCAAAGTAAAACCTTTCCTATCCATAATATCCTATCCTTGTCAATATTTCCACTCATTTATTAAATACAACATATATACTACTTCTGCTCTAGTTATATGATTATTCATACTATTATAGGATTTACATCTATAACCTTTATCATATAATATCCTAGCAGCAGTATTATACCAACGGAAGTTTTTATTATCTGTAATCCTTTTCATTATTGTTTCTACTTCTTTGTAAGTAATAGGATTATTGGGTTTAAATGTATTATCTGAATATCCCTGGATATAATTTTTATTTACAGCATAATTGATTACATCTTTATAGTATTTAAAAGTATTATAATCTTTAAATTTTTTAGCAGTATCATAGGACATAGATTTAGTATCCCAGTCATATACTTTACTTAATATAGAAAGGAATTCTCCTCTAGATAGGTTCTTGTTTGGTTTAAAGGTACCATCTCCATAACCAGAAACAATACCTCTTCTTGCAAAAGTATTTATTTCGTCCTTTGCCCAATGTCCTCTTATATCATAAAATAAAGTAGCATTCTTATCAATTAAAACAACAAAAATATTTTCATCCTTTGAAAAAGATTTAGGTTTTAATTTAGTAGTAATAAAGCCTTCTTCTATAGTTGATGGTAAATAAAACCATTTATTATCTACTAATTTGTATATACCTCCCTTTTCATCTCCATAGTATTCAAATTTCAATTCAATATTTTTATTATTATCTGATTCAAAGGATTTGTTTTTTATATCTATTTTAAAAAACTCTGACCCTTTAATATATGGTTTAGTTAATGAAAAAAAACTATCTGGCAATATATCTATAGAAATTACTACAGGATTATAATAAGTACCTTTTTCAATATTTAGATATATATTATTATTTGAATCAGATATTTCTCCACCAGAGATGGCTATAGTATCTACTATAAATTTTTCAGATATAGTATCTATATTTAAATTTTGAAAAGTAGTTGTATATCCTTCCATTAAACCTTCTTTATAACCACTAATGAAACCATCCCTATATTTTTCTGATTCTAACATAAGATTGTTTTCTTTTATAATTGTATATGAACTAATATCCTGTCTTTTCCAATTATTATCTAACTTTAAATAATAGTCCATTATAGCATTAGTTTCTCCTACTTTTGTACCTACAGTTTTACCATGTTCATATCCCTCTTCATAACTTTTTTTATGTTTTTCTAAATTCATATTTCTATAATTATCATTATAACTTTTCTCATATTCTCTTTTGAAACCAACTAAAAATCCCTCTCTATATTCAGAAGAATCCCTATTCAATGAATATTCCCTTATAATAACTGTATCCGAAGGTAGATTACGTTTATAATTTAATGATTTACCATCGAAATAATCTTTAACTCCATAAATTTTACCTAATATATTACCAAAATACTCACCATCTTCTATACCTTCTTCATAAGAAATTTTAATAGGCTCAAAATTAGCTTTTTTATATCCTTCTTCATACCCTTCTTTAAATTTTTCTCTAAAGTTGTTTAAAAAACTATTCCTAAATTCTCCAGTTTCATTATTTAAATTATACATATCTATTATAGTTTTATTAGATGGAATTGCCCTATTCCAATTGGATCTTTTCCCATCATAAAAATCTCTATATCCATAAAGCTCTCCTAAGGTTTTAGCTAAATCATCAGCATAGTCTCCTTTTTCTTCCTTTTGTTTATCTCCCTTATTATCTTTACGATCAATTTCAAGATTATATCCAATTTCAAATCCTTGAATATAACTTTCTATTATATCTTTTCCATATTGTTCATCATATTCCAAACCATACTCTTCTTCAAATCTATTTATTATTTCTTCATTCCTAGGTAAAAATCTATAATAAGGAGTATCCTTATCCCCTTTAGCACCTTCTGTTTTACCATCTGTAAGACCTAAAGAAAATGCTTTTTGTTTTATAATATCCAAATCATCAATTGCTGAATTTGCCCCATAAACAATAGAAATATTACTAATAATTAATACAAATAAGATTAAAATAGCTATTTTCTTAAATCCTTTCATATATACCACCTTCCTATTTAGGTATTACTAATATTTTGCCAACCCATAGGCCCTTATTTGATTTAATTTCATTATACTTCATTATTAAATCCACCTTATTAGGATTTCCATAATTTTTTGTACTTATCTTTTTTAATGTATCTCCTGGTTCTACTATATAAAAAGTAAACTTTTCCGTATTTTTTGTAAATTTAGGATGTTTTGCTCCTAATTCATCTATTAATAATACTCCATAATCATCCTTATCTTTATTTACCTCCACATATATTTTTTCTAACTGTAGTGGGTATAGAAATATATCTTCAGGTGGACTGGCTTCTATATATTTCCATCCAACCCAGTCTATACCTTTAGATAATTCTACTTCTATTAACTTTTCTCCATTTTGTTCCTTTAATATATAACCTAAAGTAGATGGTGAATAGGAATAAGAATAAACCCACATACCAATTGATGTTGGGGGATATTTCAATATTATATTCCTATCTGTAAGATCTATATAAGCTCTATTTTCCTCTTCTAATGCTAATATATTATACTCTAAACGCAAAGAATGTTTATTGGATTTGGAATTATTGGATTTAGAAACATGTCCCTTTACATACTTATGAGAAGGAATAAAGTAAACATTTGTTCCTTCAAAATCTTCTAGTATTTCTTTAATAGACTCCTCATCAGAAATAGTTTCATCTGTTGATGTTGATGGGATTTCTCCATTTCTAATCCCATTTTCAATAGAACTGTCCCTATAAATATTGGAATCTTCCTTTTCATATTCATTTATCTCTTTTTGAACATATCCATCATAAGTTTCAAAAGGATTTGATTTTCCTCCATCTATTATTCCAACTACATTACTTGTTTCTTCAATATCATCTATAATTCCTTCTAAAGCATATACCTTTAATAGTATATTGCCAACTAATTTGTTATTTATATCTTTATCCATGATTAAATTAGATATTAACATTTTTTTAGGACTAAAATTAATCCCATCTATAAGGGATATAATATTTTCAAAATCACCTTCGTAAGGAATGTTTACATTTATATTCTTTACAACTAAATCTTCAATTTGTTCTTCACTAGGTCTATCAAAATGTATATCTAATATATTAATTTCTCCATCATCTAACATATCATTTAATAAATTTATTATTTCTGGTTGATCTATAGTGGAAAAATATTTATTTCGTATTATAGCTTCTTCATTATGTAATTCCAGCCATTCCCTATCAATATTTCTTTCACTTTTAAGTAAATCATTTATTTGAGCTATTTCTTCTTCATAAGCCAATTTTTGTTCTTCCAATTCTTCTAATTTGCTAGCTTGAGGTGTAAGAACAAATCTAAAGGTTAATATAAAAATAATCATTATAATTAAAATAGTTAATAGTATTTGCTCATTCTTCGTTAGAGTCCTGTCCATCTTCAGAATCTTCAGATTCTTCGTCAAGGGGTTCTTCATCTGTGCTCACATCCTCCTTTAGATTTATATTTAAATTGAAAATATAATTTCCTTCTTCAAAGGACATATTCTCTATAAACACCTCTTTAAATTCTTCTACCCTATCTAAGCTTTTGCCTAATTCTGCTATAGAATATTTTTCTTTTGCAACACCAGCTATTTGAATGTTATCAGGATACATCCCAATAGAGGTAAAAAATACATCCTTTGGCATTTTGGAAGTTATGCTTTTAATTAAATAGGTATTTATAATATCTTCTTCTTCTATTGCATTGTCTAAAGATTGTATCTTTTCTAAAGATTGTTTAAATTCTTCTATTTCCTTTTTTTTATTTTTTATTTTTTCTACTCTTTTATTTATTTTTTCATCTTCAATAGTTGCTTCTAATTTTTCTATATCTTTATTAATTTGTCTAATTTTAATTTGACTAAATATAGTATAAGAAATTATAAAAGATGCAAATAATGCACCAATTATTATATATATGTACTTTTTATCTATACTTATTTTCTCTTTTTCTAAATAAGGTTCAAAAAAATTTAAATCCTTCATGGCTACACCTCTAATCTAATTATAGATCCTATAGAATTTATATATCTAGTCATGTCCCCTGGAAAAACTATATTATCAAAAGATTCAACTTTTATAGTGGGAATATCAAAATAATTTGAAAACAAGCTAGGTAAACCACCAATATTAGCTCCTCCACCATATAATAATATGATATTGATTTTATTGTCTATTTCTCTAGATAAATAATAACGAAATACAATATCTATTCTATCATTTAAATTATCAATGGAATTCTTAATTATATTTACTAATCTATTGTAATCATCATATTTTTCTTCTATACGACTAATATCCACTATTTCTAGTTTTTTTTCTTCTAATTCTTCAGCAGTATAATTAAAAAAATTTAAAATATTTTGGTCTATATGTTTCATGCCTATCTCAACAATTCTACTCATTATTATAACTCCATTTTGTATTATAGAAACCTTTGTATTGCTATAACCTAAATCAACAGCAGCAAAAGTTATATTTTCTGTAGGATAAGTATTGTTTACAAAGGAATTAGTTTTAATGATTTTAGCAATGGAATTAGGTTGATAATCTAAAACTAATGGATTTAAATCCAAATCTTTAATTAATTGAAAATGACTTTCTATTATGTTTTGAGGAATAGCTATAAGGAGTATATTTAGTTTTTCTACATTATCTTCATATAAGGTACCAATGATTTTGTACTGTACAACATACTCCTTTGATTCCATTGGAATATACTCTTCAATTTGAAACTTTAATATATTTTCTATTTCTTCCTCCTCCACTTTAGGAATAGTTACTTCCCTGGTTATTATTGAAGAACTGTTTATAGTAAGATAAACATCCTTGGTTCTTATGTTCCTGTTTTCAATTTCTTTATTTAGTACATAATAAATTAAATCCTTGTCCAGTATTTCCCCATCCATATAAGCATCTTCAGGAGTTAGTATGGAAAAGTGATTGTCTACTTTAACGCCATTTTTAGTTTCTTTTCCTTCAACTACTTTTATTCCGTAAGAACCTATATCAATAGATAATACCTTTTTTTTAGGAAAAATTGTTTTTAAATTCAATAATAATCACCCCTTTATTTTCCTATTAAATGCTCATCTACTTCTTTCCAATCATGAATTTCCCATCCCACATTTATTGGTTCTAATATATGAGGAGGATAATCGTAAAACATACGAGGATCATGAGCATATCTTTTTTTATAGCCTGTTAATGTTTCCCCAGTATTAGTATCAAATGTACCTACAGCTTTTCTTTCCCATTGAGTAATATTGCCCCAAAGGGTAATGTTCCCTTTTTTGCTGCCAACTTTATAGTCCTCATAACCAAAACCCCCTTTCACAGCAAATAAAGCAGCATGAATGGTGATGTTTTCTGGTGCTACATCATATTCTTGCTTCTTTTTTTTCTTATTATCCCATTTATAATTCCAATAAGGATTTCCTTTCCCATCCATGTATCTAGGCCAGCCATAATGAAGTATCATTATATCGTTTTGTGCTATTAATCCTAACATATCATCCCCTTTAGCATCCCTTGTCCATATTCCCTTATCTTTATCCCAATAAGATAGATTGTCTGGTGAAAAAGTAGTACTTGAATAGGTGATACCATAAGGGATACCATCTTTAGAACTGCCCTTGGGATAGGTTTCAGGAGGATTTTTATAATTTTTATCCTCTTCATCATACCAATAGGTAGGATCTGTTGCAGTAATATATATATTATTAGCAGATGCTATAGTTAATTGCCCCTTTAATTTACCAGAAATAAATATATTACCAGCATCTAAATCAAATTTACTATCTTTCCAGTTTTGTTTATTATCCACATATATAACTTTGTTTTTTATATTTGAAATGGGTATTACCTCTATTTCATCTAATTTAACATTTCCATTTCTAATTTTTATTTTATCTCCATCTAAATATATACATGTTCTTCCATAGAAAACCATATTATCTTTTTTAGCCCATTCTTTCAACTTACTATTGCTTTCAGGAAACTTTAACCCATCTTTTAAAAATTCTGGTTGTTTAGGTTCTTTTACTTTAAAATCTGGATTAGGTTTTAAAGTAAGCTTTCCACTGTAAGAAACAGTATCATAAAAGATTGGACGTTTTTGTATATAAAGATCTCCATTGGTATGATAAGGACCATGGGACTCATCTCCAGTAGTCCACCAAATATTTTTCCCATCACTATTACTTACATAAACATGATGGACAAATTGTTTTTTCCTTATTTTAGCTACTATGGTTCTTTTTATATCAGGATTATCATTAGTCCAACCAGTAGATTTTATAGTAACAAATCTATCTGTATCACTAGGTTTACTAACCTCTAACATATAATAGCCTTCTTGATATTTAATAGGGGTATTTATCATTTTTTCATGTCCTTCTGTACTATAAAAATTTACATCATCATTTAAATGCCATAAATAATCATTATATCCTGCTTCTGCATATTCTAGAGCTTTTTTGGAACTATCATCCCTATAATTAAATTTAGCTTGACTGGAGGTCATAAATAATGTGGTAATTCCAAAGACAACTAAAAGCATTAAAGCCAATAAAACCACAGGCAAAGTTATACCTCTATTGTCTTTTATATACATAAATATTCACCTCCATTATTCAAATTTACTTCTACTTTTAGATACTAGGTAAGTATCTATTTCTATAGGAGCACTATCTTTCCCAGTATCAATTTTTATAGTCATTTTCACTTTTACCCTATGATCTTCTCCTTCTTGAAGATTTTGTATCTCCTTTAAAGATTCTACTTCTCCAAAAATATCATCATTTATTATATTGGATAAAACCACTTTTTCCTTTTTAAATGTATTTTCAAATTCATATGGATAGCTATCATTAGTAGCTTCCTTTTCGTATTTTTTTAATTTATCCTTTTCTAATTTATATATTATTAATTTTGGTTTTCCTTCATTTGTAGTTATATATATATGAAGTTCCTGTTCATTCCCTCTATAAATAGGTCCTATATTTTCATCTTCTACAGCTTTTTTTGCTTCATTTGCTTCTTTTTTTATTTCATTTAAAAAAATTCGTACATCTTCAGAGGTATTAAAGCTACTATTTACAAATCCAAAACTATTTAAGGAAATAAATATTAAATTATAAGCTACCAAAAATATTACAGCAACTAATGGTACTATAAATATCAATTCTACTAAAGTAAATCCTTTTTCCCACTTAAATATTTTCATATTATCAGTCCTCATTATTTTCTAAGGTGAGAATAGCTGTACATTTATCTTCTTCGTTTTTAACTAATCTCATATTATGACTTTCCTTTATTTCTACTATTTCAAAAATAAGCTTATCACTTTCAATTTCAATGGGATTTGTAAATGTAATTGTTACTTTTTTGTCCTCTTGTGTTAATATATTTTCATCATCACCTTTTTCTGCTGTTATTATTTCTTCTTGATCATTTATAGAAAATTCCATACTTTCAATA
>JAAYFV010000094.1 GCA_012728075.1 Tissierellia bacterium | reverse complement strand
GGCATATGAAGTATTTAAAAGACAAATAATAGTAGGCAATAGTATGGGTGTGGATTTAATACTAATAGAAACCATGTCCGATTTGTATGAAATGAAAGCAGCCATATTAGCTGCAAAAGAAAATAGCTATTTACCTATTTTTGCAACTATGACTTTTCAGGATAATAAAAGGACATTGATGGGTACAGATCCTAAAACCATGGTATTTGTATTGGAGGCATTGGGAGTAGACGCATTGGGAATTAATTGCTCCCTAGGACCTAATGAATTTCATCCTATAATAGATGAAATATTAAAATATGCTTCTATTCCAGTTATAGCTAGACCTAATGCTGGACTTCCAATATATAAGGATGGAAATACCATATATAATATAACACCAGAGGAATTTTCAAAAGAAATTGTCAATATGGCAAATAGAGGTGTGTCAATATTTGGAGGTTGTTGTGGTACAAATCCTAATTATATAAAAGCTGTTTCCCATAAATTACAATATATGAAACCTTTAAATATTTTACCTAAAGATTATACTACTGTTTGTTCAGCCACCAATACTATATTTATTGATGGAAGTATACAAGTAGTAGGAGAGAGGATAAATCCCACAGGCAAAGAATCCCTTAAAAATGCATTGATAAATGAGGATATGAATTATGTATTGAGGGAAGCAATAGAACAACAAAAACTTGGTGCAGATATATTGGATATAAATGCAGGAATACCTGAGATAGATGAATCTTTAATTATGGAAAAGATGATAAAGGAAATTCAAGGAATTTTGGATGTTCCCCTACAAATAGATAGTTCAAATCCAGAAACAATAGAAAAAGCTGTAAGGATTTACAATGGAAAGCCTATAATAAATTCTGTCACAGGGGATTGGGCTACCATGGAGAGTATATTTCCAATAGCTAAAAAATATGGTGCAAATGTAATTGGATTGACTATGGATGAAAAGGGGCTACCTTCAAATTGTGAAGAAAGAGTTAAAATTTGTAAAAAGATATTAGATGTAGCTGAAAGCTATGGCATAGAAAAAAACAATATAATAATAGATTGTCTTACCCTCACAGCATCAGTAAATCAATCCCAGGCTTTTGAAACTTTAAACGCTATAAAACAGATAAAGGAACTATATGGAGTTAAGACTCTACTTGGAGTAAGCAATATATCCTTTGGATTGCCCAATAGGAAATTGTTAAATAGGACTTTTTTAACTATGGCTTTAACTTATGGTTTGGATATACCAATTTTAGATCCTAAGGATGAAGAAATGATGGATTCCATTAGAGCTTTTAGAGTATTATCTAATTCTGATAAGAAGGCAAAAAAATATATTAGTTTTTATAAATCTCAACCAAAGGAGAAAAGTGAACTTACGCTGGATTCATTAGATGAGAAGGATATTAAAACCATAATATTTGATGGACTAAAGGGAGAAGTAGTTAAAAGTACAGAAAAATTATTAGAAACCTTAGAGCCTTTAGATATTATTGATTGTCATATTATACCAGCATTAGATGAAGTTGGAGAAAAATATGAAAGAGGAGATATATTTTTACCCCAATTAATTCAATCTGCAGAAACTGTAAAAAAATCCTTTGAAGTAATAAAATCTCATATGAAATCTAAGGGAGAGGAAAAGATAGATAGAGGAAAAATAGTTTTAGCAACTGTAAAAGGGGATATACATGATATAGGAAAAAATATAGTTAAAATTTTGTTAGAAAACTATGGATTTGAAGTAATTGATTTAGGCAAAGATGTACTTACAGAAACTATCATAGATGCTATACTAAAGCATGATGTAAAGCTTGTAGG
>JAAYFV010000093.1 GCA_012728075.1 Tissierellia bacterium | reverse complement strand
TTTTGAAGTTATATCTATGCCATCTACTATTATCTTACCAGAGGTAGGTTTTATTAATCCATTTAGATGTTGTACCAATGTGGATTTTCCAGAACCAGTATGCCCTATTAGCCCAATAAAATCTCCTCTAGATAAATTTAAGTTAATATCCTTTAAAGCCATCTTTTCAAAGGGGGTGCCAGGATTATATATATAGTTTAGATTCTCTATTTTTATTATCATAAAGCCTTCACCAATTCCTCTACTGTTAATATGTTACTATCTATATTTATACCTTCTTTTTTTAATTCGTAAGCTAATTCAGTTACCTGAGGCACATCCAATCCTAATTTTTTTACCCTTTCTACCTGACTAAATACTTCCCTTGGAGTACCTTCCATGACTATTTTCCCTTTCTCCATAACCAATATCCTATCTGCTTCTACTGCTTCATCCATATAATGGGTTATATGAACTATGGTTTTGTGTTCTTCTTTATTGAGTTTTTTTATAGTATTTATTATTTCTTTTCGGCCATTAGGATCTAACATAGCTGTTGGTTCATCTAGTATTATACATTCTGGTTTCATAGCTAATATTCCTGCTATGGCTACCCTTTGCTTTTGTCCACCAGAAAGAAGATGGGGAGCATGTTTTTTATACTCTGTCATCTCTACTATCTCCAAAGCTTCATCTACCCTTTTTCTTATCTCTTCAGGTGGTACTCCTAAATTTTCAGGACCAAAGGCTACATCTTCTTCAACAATGGTAGCTACTAGTTGATTGTCTGGATTTTGAAATACCATACCAGCTGTTTCTCTTATTTGCCAGATTTTATCCTCATCCTTGGTATTCATATCATTAACATATACATCTCCCTTGGTTGGTAGCAAAAGTCCATTCATAAGCTTAGCTAAAGTGGATTTTCCTGAGCCATTATGCCCAAGGATTACTAGATGTTCTCCTTTTTCCACGGATATGTTTATATCTTTGATGGCTAATAATCTATTATCTCCTCCTAGGGAGTTATATTCAAAGGTTACATTTTCAATTCTTATCATTTCCTCTGCCATTTCTATCCCCTAACTTTAATTTATTTCCATAATAAATATAACATAAGGACAGGGTTTTATCAATTCACATTGCACTTTATTCAATGCACAATGTATAGGTCTTTTTTTAATTTATAATATACTTTTGTAAACTGAAAAAAGGGACTAAGTAATATGTTTAAGGAGACCAAAGGTCTCCCCTACTTAATCCCCCACCCTTTATACTAATTCTAAAATGGCCATTTCTGAACCATCGCCTCTGCGAGGCCCTAGCTTCAATACTCTGGTGTATCCACCGTTTCTATCAGAGTAATTTGGCGCAATTTCTTCAAATAATTTAGTCACTACGTCTTCATCATATATATAAGCTAATACTTGTCTTCTAGCGTGTAAATCCCCTCTTTTGGCAAGGGTAATCATTTTTTCAGCCATTCTTTGAGTTTCTTTTGCTTTATTTACGGTAGTTTCTATTCTACCGTGCTTCAAAAGTGATGTTACTTGGTTTCTAAGCATAGCTTTTCTATGATCAGTAGGGCGACCAAGTTTTCTTAATGTAGCCATATCTATCCCTCCTTCATGCCTTCTCGCTATTCATCGCTTTTTCTTAAAGATAAACCTAATTCGGCTAGTTTGCTTTGAACCTCCTCAAGGGATTTCTTACCAAGGTTTCTTACCTTCATCATGTCTTCTTCTGTTCTTTGAGTTAGTTCTTCTACCGTATTGATGCCTGCTCTCTTTAAGCAGTTATAACTTCGAACTGATAGATCTAGTTCTTCTACGGTCATCTCTAATACCTTTTCTTTTTTATCTTCTTCTTTTTCTACCATTATTTCCACATCGTTTACATGTTCTGTTAAACCAATAAATAGATTTAAATGTTCGGTAAGTATTTTTGCACCTAGCGAAGTAGCCTCTTCTGGTGTCATAGTACCATTGGTCCATACCTCCAGGGTTAATTTATCATAATCCGTAATCTGTCCCACTCTAGTGTTTTCGACTAAAAAGTTTACCTTTTTAACAGGAGTAAATGAAGAGTCTACTGGTATAACGCCTACTGGCTGACCTTCCCTTTTGTTCCTTTCGGCTACATTATAACCTCGACCTTTTATCATCTCTAATTCCATATATAGACTACCATCTTCATTGATGGTGGCTATATACAAATCTTTGTTTAGTATTTCTACATCTGGACCAGTGATAATATCTCCTGCAGTAATAATCTGTGGTCCTTCAGCTTCTAATCTTAAGGTCACTGGTTCATCTGAGTATATTTTTGCTGCTATATCTTTTATATTTAATATAATCTCAGGAACATCTTCTAATACACCTGGTACTGTTGAAAACTCATGTAATACCCCTTGAATTTTTATAGAAGATACAGCAGCCCCAGGTAAGGATGACAAAAGTACTCGTCTTAAGCTATTTCCTAAGGTGGTGCCATATCCCCTTTCAAGAGGTTCTACTACAAACTTACCGTAAGTGTTTTCTTCATTTACTTCAACAATCTCTATTTTTGGCTTTTCAATTTCTATCATTAACATTAACCCTCCTTGTTTTTAGTATTATCAAAGGACGAGGGCAACTGATTTTATTAGATATTATTATTTAGAATACAACTCAACAATTAAGTGTTCTTCTATTGGAATATCAATGTCTTCTCTAGCTGGTTCAGCTACAATCTTACCCTTCATTTCTTCAGGACTAACATCCAACCAACTAACTGTGCTTCCTCTATGGTTTTCTACAAATTCCTTAAATTTAGGGCTGTTTTTGCTTCTACTCTTAACTTCTATCTCGTCGCCAACTTTTAATATAGCAGATGGTATATCTACCTTTTTACCATTTACAGTAAAATGTCCATGGGTCACCAATTGCCTTGCCTCTGGTCTAGAAGAAGCAAATCCCATTCTATATACCACATTATCTATTCTTAATTCCAATAACTTTAATAAGTTCTCACCTGTAATTCCATGCATTCTATCTGCCATATTAAAATATTTTCTCATCTGAGATTCTTGAATCCCATAAAATCTACGAACTTTTTGTTTTTCCCTCAACTGCAATCCGTATTCTGTTAATTTCTTTCTGGATTGTCCATGTTGTCCTGGGGCATAATTTCTTTTAGCCACTGGACATTTATCAGTATAACATTTGTCTCCTTTTAAATATAATTTTTGTCCTTCTCTTCGACATAATCTACATGCAGGACCTGTATATCTAGACATCTATTCACACCTCCTATATTAAACTCTTCTACGTTTTGGTGGTCTACAACCATTATGTGGAATTGGAGTTACATCCTTTATTAAATTAACTTCTAGACCTGTTGCTTGAAGAGATCTTATAGCTGCTTCTCTTCCAGCACCTGGCCCTTTTACATATACTTCTACGCTTTTTAATCCGTGTTCCATGGCCTTCTTTGCAGCTTCTTCTGCAGCTTGTTGAGCTGCAAAAGGTGTGGATTTCCTTGAGCCTCTAAATCCTAATTGACCAGCACTAGCCCAAGATATAACATTACCTTGCATATCGGTAAGGGTAACCATGGTATTGTTAAATGTTGAAGTAATATGAGCTTGACCTCTCTCTATGTTTTTACGCTCTCTTTTTCTAACACGAGTAGTTTTTGCTTTTTTCGCTGCCACTTAACTTCCCTCCTTATCTACTTCTTAGATTTTTTCCCAATTTGCTTTTTAGGACCTTTACATGTTCTTGCATTTGTTTTAGTACGCTGTCCTCTTGATGGAAGTCCTCTTCTTTGTCTCATTCCTCTATAACAATTTATCTCTCTTAATCTCTTTAGATTCATTGCAACTTCTCTTCTCAAATCACCTTCAACGTGATATTCATCTATAATATTTCTTAGAGCATTAACTTCCGCCTCTGTTAGATCTTTGACTCTAGTATCTGGATCTATACCAGCTTTTTCTAATATCTCATTGGATCTAGATCTGCCTATTCCATAAATGTAGGTTAAACCAATCTCTACTCTTTTATCCCTTGGTAAGTCAACACCTGCAATTCTCGCCATTACTAATTACACCTCCCAATTATCCATATCTGATAGTTTAAGCTGCGAATATAATATATTTTTTAGCCTTGTCTCTGTTTATGTTTAGGGTTTTCACAAATTACCATTACTTTTCCTTTTCGTCTAATAACTTTACACTTTTCACACATCTTTTTTACTGATGGTCTTACTTTCACTTAAATCCCTCCTATGCTACTTCTTTCGCCAGGTTATCCTCCCCCTAGTTAAATCATAGGGTGATAATTCCACTACTACTTTGTCCCCAGGAAGTATTCTTATATAGTTCATCCTCAATTTCCCAGAAATATGAGCCAATACCTCATGACCATTTTCCAATTCTACCTTAAAAATAGCATTTGGCAGGGCTTCTACAACAGTACCCTCCACTTCTATTACATCTTTTTTAGACATTCAGTTATCGAACCTCCTATTTAGCCGATTTTAAAATTTCTTATTGAAAGGTTCTAATAATTTTCTAATATAAGCATTATTTATTTTTATGTCATTATCTAGCTTGTATTTTAATTCCGGTAATACTGTGTTATAAACCGTCAAATGTTTTACCTTTTTTTTCTTGGGTTTGTCTAACTTTCTCAAATCTCCATCTACTATTAAAACATGCTGATCGTCTATAATACTTAATACTAAAAAAATATTACCTTTATCTCTACCAGCCCTGGACTTAACCACTTGACCAATGGTTATGTCCTTAGTTGAATCCATAGAGTTCACCTCTCTAATGGTGCTATTGATAGCTTTTGTTTCCATTGGGAGAAAGGCCCTATGCCTTTCTCAAAAATTAGCCTTCTAAAGCCTCCACTATTTCATCGAATATTTCGCTTATTTTTTTAGTTCCATCTACATTTAATATTAACCCTTTTTTAGTATAATAATCAATTAAAGGCTTAGTTTGTTTTTGATAAACTTCGATTCTTTTTTCTATCGTCTCTTGTGTATCATCATCTCTTTGATAAAGCTTACCCCCACAGTTATCACATATCCCCTCTTTTACTGGAGGATTAAACTTGATATGGTAAGTTGCGCCACAATCTTTACAAATTCTTCTTCCTATGGTTCTTTCGATTAATACTTCTTTTTCTACATTTATATTTATTACCTTATCCAGTTTTAGATTCATTTGGGAGAGCTCATCATCTAAAGCCTCACCTTGATTTAGTGTTCTTGGGAATCCATCTAATAAAAAACCATTTTTGCAATCTTCTTCTAGGATTCTATCCTTTACTATGGATACTACTATATCGTCTGGAACTAATAAACCTTTATCTATATATTCTTTGGCCTTTTTGCCTAATTCTGTTCCTTGTTTTATATTTTCTCTAAATATATCTCCTGTTGATATATGAGGTATATTGTATTTTTTAACTATAGCTGATGCTTGAGTTCCTTTGCCTGCACCAGGAGGCCCAAGTAATACTAATCTCAATTAAATCATCTCCTATAGCCTATTTCAAGAAACCTTTATAGTGTCTCATCAACATCTGTGATTCAATCTGTTTTACCGTTTCTAGTGCTACCCCTACTACAATTATTAAAGCTGTACCACCAAAGTTAACATTTAGCTTGAATATGTGAGATAATATAATTGGCAGCGATGCTATTAATGCAAGGGATATAGCTCCTACAAAAGTAATTCTTGATATCACCTTATCTAGATATTCTGCCGTAGGTCTTCCAGGCCTAATGCCAGGAATAAATCCTCCATATTGTTGTAAATTCTTTGCATATTCAACTGTATTGAATTGAATAGCAGTATAAAAATACGTAAAGAATATAATCAACAATACATTTAGTATGGAATATACCCATATTCCTACAGTTCCTTGGACTGTTAAATATTTAGTTATCCACTCCGATGGCTCTCCTTTGAAAAACAAAGCTATAGTCTGTGGAAAAGCCAACAATGATGTTGAAAATATTACTGGAATAACTCCAGACATTGATACCTTTAAAGGTATATGAGTACTTTGCCCACCATACATCTTTCTTCCTACTACTCTTTTTGCATATTGTACTGGTATTCTTCTTTCTCCTTCTTGCAATGCTACTACTATAGCTATTATCACTAGGGCTACTATTAAGAATAAAATCATTTTTATTGGGCTTAATGCTCCAACACTAACCAATTTAATGGATTTTACTATCTCTGAAGGAAGCCTTGATATTATACCTACAAATATGATAAGAGAAATACCATTACCAATACCTCTATCCGTAATAAGATCTCCTATCCATATTAAAAAGGATGTTCCAGCTATTAGAGATATTATCACTATAGTGTTTTGTAAAAAACCCTCTGCTCTTACAGCTTGATAAAAGAACCCTCTAGTCATTGCTATGGCTTGTATTGCAGCTAGTATTACACCTGCATATTTGGTCCATTGAGCAATTTTTTTCCTGCCTTCCTCTCCTTCCTTTGCTATCTCTTCTAATTTGGGTATAGCTATTGTTAGAAGTTGAAGGATAATAGATGCAGTAATATATGGATATATATTTAATGCAAATATACTAAAGTTACTAAAGGTTCCACCTGCCATTAAATCTAGAAATTCCAATACTCCAACTTGCCCCATTTCAAACATCTCTTTTATCACATTTTTATCCATATATGGAACTGGAACAGATGAACCTAATCTAATTACCAATAACATCAATATAGTAAAGATGATTCTCTTTCTAATATCTGGTATCTTCCAGGCATTTCTCAAGGTCGATAGCATTTATATCACCTCTACCTTTCCCCCTGCAGCCTCAATTTTTTCAGCAGCTGTTTTGCTGAATTTATGGGCTCTTACAGTTAGTTTTTTGTTTATTTCTCCATTTCCCAATACTTTTATGCCATCTACAACCTTGCCTCTTTTGATTATCCCCTCATCTATTAAAAGATCTGGGGTTATTACGGTGTTTTCATCAAATCTATTTAAATCCTCAACATTTACTATTGCATATTGCTTAGCAAATATATTGGTAAAGCCACGTTTTGGCATCCTCCTAATCAAAGGCATCTGTCCACCTTCAAATCCTGGACGTACTCCTCCACCTGATCTGGATTTTTGTCCTTTATGGCCTCTTCCAGATGTTTTTCCATGTCCTGAACTAGTTCCTCTACCAACTCTTTTTGTCTTCTTAGTGCCACCTCCAGCTTGAGGTCTTAAATTGTTTAATTTCATAGGTACACCTCCTCAACGATTATTCTATTACTTCAACCATGTAGTTTACTTTATCTATCATACCTCTGATCTGAGGGGTATCTTCTTTTTCTACCACTTGGCCAATTTTTCTTAGTCCAAGAGCTTCTATAGTTTTCCTATGCTTTTCTGGTTTTCCAATAGTGCTTTTAACCAATTTTATCTTGATTTTAGCCATCCTACTCCCCCCTAACCTAATATTTCATCTACTGTTTTTCCTCTTAGTTTTGCAACATCTTCTGCTCTTTTTAAGTTAACTAGTGCATCCATAGTTGCATTAACTACATTTCTTGGATTGTTTGAACCTAAGGATTTTGTCCTTATGTCTCTTATGCCAGCTAACTCACATACTGCACGGACTGGTCCTCCTGCGATAACTCCAGTACCTTCTCTTGATGGCTTTAATAGAACTCTGCCTGCTCCAAATTCACCTATTATTTCGTGGGGTATGGTAGTTCCTACGAGGGGAACTTCTATAACATGTTTTCTAGCATCTTGGATTGCTTTTCTTATGGCTTCTGGTATTTCAAGAGCTTTAGCCATCCCCACGCCTACATGACCGTTTTCATCTCCAACAACTACCAAAGCACTAAATCTAAAATTTCTACCACCTTTAACTACTTTTGCAACACGATTTATACTAACTACTCTCTCTTTCAAATCTAATTCGCTAGGATCTATATATATACGTTCCATTTACTTCCCTCCTTCTCCTAAAATTTAAGTCCAGCTTCACGAGCACCTTCTGCAAGTTCTTTTACCCTTCCGTGATATAGATATCCAGCTCTATCAAATACAACCTGTTCTATCCCTTTTTCCAATGCTCTTTTACCTACTAATTCACCTACTAATCTAGCTGCTTCTTTATTTTGAGTAGATGATAGTTTTTCTTTTAATTCCTTGTCTAGCGTTGAAGCTGAAATCAATGTATGACCATTTGTATCGTCAATAATCTGTGCATATATGTGATTATTGCTTCTAAATACATTTAATCTTGGTCTTTCAGGAGTTCCATAAATTTTTTTTCTAACTCTTTTATGCCTAAATTTCCTTGCTTCATTTCTGTTAAATTTTTTTTGCAATCTCCTTCACTCCCTTCTACTTACCAGTCTTACCAACTTTACGTCTTACAACTTCGTCAGCATATCTAACGCCCTTGCCTTTATATGGTTCAGGTTTTCTAAAGTCTCTAATTACAGCAGCGTAATTTCCTACTTGTTGCTTATCCGCACCTTTAATTATTATTTGATTAGCTTGGGGTACTTCAACTTCTATCCCTTCTGGATCTTCTAATTCTATTGGATGGGAATATCCTAAATTTAGAACTAGCTTCTTTCCTTGCTTTTGTGCTCTATATCCAGTACCCTGGATTAATAATGTTTTAGAATAACCTTCTGTTACTCCATCTATCATATTAGCAATTAATGTCCTAGTTAATCCATGCAATGATTTATGTCTTTTAATATCCGTTGGACGATTTATTAATATTTGATTGTCCTCTATTTTTATTTCCATTTCTGGGCTTAGTTGTTGGGATACTTGACCCTTGGGCCCTTTTACTTCTACATAGTTATTTTTATCTATCTTGACTTCAACTCCACTTGGGATGTCTATTGGTTTTAATCCTATTCTTGACATAAGTGCACCTCCTGTTCCTATAGATTAAGCATTATCTTACCATACGTAACAAACAACCTCTCCACCTATACCTTCACGTCTAGCTTCTTTATCGGTCATTATTCCTTTGGATGTTGAAAGGATTGCTATTCCAAGGCCTCCTAATACTCTAGGTATCTCATTGCTTTTCACATAAACCCTTAATCCTGGTTTGGAAATCCTTTTAAGTCCACTAATTACCTTTTGATTGTTATTTCCGTATTTTAGCTCTATTCGAATAATTCCTTGTTTCCCGTCATCTATTACATCAAATCCTTTTATGAAACCTTCGTCTAGTAGGATTTGAGCTATATCTCTTTTTATATTTGAGGCAGGAATATCCACAGTATCGTGTTTTGCGTTATTTGCATTCCTTACTCTAGTTAACATATCTGCAATTGGGTCAGTCATCATATCAAGCTACCTCCTTTCATAACTATAGCATTACCAACTTGCCTTTTTAACTCCAGGGATTTGGCCTTTGTATGCTAATTCTCTAAAACAAATACGGCATATACCGTATTTTCTCAAATATCCATGGGGTCTTCCACATATTTTACATCTATTATATTCTCTAGTGCTAAACTTAGCTTTTCTCTTTTGTTTAGCAATCATAGATTTCTTTGCCAAAACTTTCTCCCTCCTTCTCTGTTTTCCTTTCCTACTTTCTAAAAGGCATACCCATAAGTTCTAAAAACACCTTTGCTTCTTCGTCTGTATTAGCAGATGTAACTATGACTATATCTAAACCTCTTATGGAATCTACCATATCATATTCTATCTCTGGAAATATCAATTGTTCTCTTACGCCTAATGCATAATTGCCTCTACCATCAAAAGAAGAGCTACTTACTCCTCTAAAGTCCCTTACTCTAGGTAATGATATATTCATTAATTTATCTAGAAAATCGTACATCTTTTCTCCTCTTAATGTAACCTTAGCTCCTACATTCATTCCTGCACGAAGCTTAAAGTTAGCTATGGATTTTTTTGCTTTTGTTACAACAGGTCTTTGACCTGTGATAAGCTCTAATTCCTTAACAGCATTTTCTAATGCCTTTGGATTATCCTTTGCTTCTCCAACTCCCATGTTTACTACAACTTTTTCAAGTTTTGGAGCTTCCATAACACTACTATACTGAAATCTCTCCATTAAAGCTGGTACAACTTCGTTTTGGTATTTTTCTTTAAGTCTGGAAGTCATTCCTATTACCTCCTTTCAATAGTCCATTATTTATCTAATATTTCTCCACATTTTCTACATATCCTAACTTTAGTTCCGTCCTCCAAAAATTTATGGCCTATTCTAACTCCGGTTTTATCCTTATCACAATAATACATGACCTTAGAAGCGTCAATTGCACCTTCCTGATGGATAATCCCACCTTGATCTGTTGGTCCCTGAGCTCTTTTATGCTTTGTAAGCATGTTTATTCCTTCAACTATTACCTTGTTTTCCTTTGGAAATATCTTTAAAATCTTTCCTGTTTTACCTTTATCTTTTCCAGAAATAACTATTACAGTATCTCCACTTTTTACATGCATGCTTTACACCTCCTCTATAGTACTTCCGGTGCTAAGGATATTATTCTCATAAAATTTTGTCTTCTAAGTTCCCTAGTTACAGGGCCAAATATACGTGTTCCTACTGGATTGTTATCCTCTTTTAATATAACTGCTGCATTGTCATCAAATTTAATATAGGTCCCGTCATTTCTCCTAACCCCATGTTTTGTTCTCACTATTACAGCTTTTACTATTTCACCTTTTTTAACAACGCCACCAGGTATTGCAGATTTAACAGAACATACTACTATATCTCCCACATTAGCATATTTTTTATTAGTGCCCCCTAATACCCTAATAACCAATAATTCCTTTGCTCCTGAATTATCAGCAACTTTTACTCGGCTTTCAGTCTGAATCATTAGAATACCTCCTTTCCTGGTATAAGGATTATTTTGCTTTTTCTACTATATTTACAACTCTAAAGTATTTATCTTTGCTCAATGGTCTAGTTTCCATTATTTTTACTATATCGCCAACGGCGCATTCATTGTTTTCATCATGGGCTTTAAACTTTGTAGTCTTTTTAATTTGTTTTTTATATAAAGGGTGAGTTACAAAAGTTTCAACTGCCACCACTACTGTTTTATCCATTTTATCGCTTACAACACGACCTATTCTTGTTTTACGATTACCTCTATCCATATGGGGTTAAACCTCCTTTCCTATACCTAATTCTCTTTCCCTCATAATAGTTTTTACACGTGCAATATCTTTTCTTACTGCTTTTATTCTCATAGGGTTATCTAGTTGACCTGTCGCCAACTGAAATCGCAAATTAAATAATTCATTTTTTAAGTCTAATAGTTTCGAGTCCAATTCTGCATCTGTCATTTGGCGAATTTCATTAGCCTTCATTAGCTTCACCACCCTCATCACGTGTAATAAATTTAGTCTTTATAGGCAATTTATGAGCTGCCAGTCTCATCGCTTCTCTGGCTATTTCTTCTGATACACCACCCATTTCAAATAAAACTCTACCAGGTTTTACTACTGCAACCCAGTACTCTGGTGATCCTTTGCCTGACCCCATACGAGTTTCAGCAGGTTTTTCTGTAACAGGTTTGTCTGGAAATACCTTTATCCAAATATTTCCGCCTCTTTTAACGTATCTTGTCATAGCACGTCTTGCTGCCTCTATTTGATTAGAAGTAATCCATGCTGGTTCTAGAGCTTGCAACCCAAATTCTCCATAAGTGATTTTATTTCCTCTAGTTGCATTTCCCTTCATTCTACCTCTATGAACTCTACGATATTTTACTCTTTTAGGCATTAACATTTTTATTCCTCCTTCCTACAACAATTTATAAACTATTTTCTTTTTTCTCTATTTCTATCTTTTTGATGTTCATCTTCTACTTTTTTAGTAGGAAGAACCTCTCCTTTATAAATCCAAACCTTTACTCCCAATTTTCCATAGGTTGTATCTGCTTCTGCAAATCCATAGTCTATATCTGCTCTTAAAGTTTGAAGAGGTATTGTTCCTTCGCTATATCCTTCAGTTCTTGCCATATCTGCTCCACCAAGTCTACCAGATACAGAGGTCTTTATACCTTCAGCACCAGCCCTCATGGTTCTTTGAATTGCTTGCTTCATAGCTCTTCTATAGGATACCCTTCTTTCCAATTGACCAGCTATATTTTCTGCAACCAATTGAGCATCTAATTCTGGAACTTTTACTTCCTCTACATTTACAATTACATTTTTGCCAGTCATCTTTTCCAGTTCTTTTCTTAATGCCTCTACTCCAGAACCGCCTTTCCCAATGACCATGCCTGGTTTAGCTGTGTGTATAGTAACTTTAATTCTATTTGCAAATCTTTCTATTTCTATTCTGGAAATACCAGCAATAAACATTTTCTCCTTTATATGTTTACGAATTTCGTAGTCTTCAATTAGATATTCGTCAAAATTCTTACTATCAGCATACCATTTGGAATCCCAATCTTTTATGATCCCAACTCTTAGTCCATGTGGATTTACCTTTTGACCCATTAACTATCCCTCCTTCTACTCTAGCTCTTTTACAACAACTCCTATGTGGCTGGTCCTCCTTATAATTGGATACGCCATACCTCTAGCTTTGGGCCTCCACCTTTTAAGCTGAGGTCCATCGTTGGCATAGGCTTCTTTTACATATAGATTGTCTCTATCTAGATTGAAATTATTCTCTGCATTGGCAATAGCAGACTTTAAAACCTTCTCAAGTTCTCTTGCTCCTTTTTTCGGTGTAAATTTGAGGATTGTTAAAGCTTCATCTACTTGTTTGCCTCTTATTTCATCACATATATAGTTTACCTTTAAGGGTGAAATTCGCACATATTTAGCTATAGCTCTAGCTTCCATACTGACTCCCTCCTTTATCCTCTATTTCAACTCAGTGGTTTTTTCAGTTTTTTCCCCGTGACCCCTAAACGTTCTAGTGGGGACAAATTCACCAAGTTTATGCCCTACCATATCTTCCGTTATATATATTGGTACATGTTTTCTCCCATCGTGAACTGCTATAGTATGCCCTACCATTTGTGGAAATATGGTGGAACGACGGGACCAAGTCTTGATTACTCTCTTTTCGTTTTTTTCATTTAATTCCTCTATTTTCTTTAACAGATGATCATCACAAAAAGGACCTTTTTTAAGAGATCTACCCATTATTATTCCTCCTTTCAGACAGCGGTATTATCTATTTCTTCCTTCTTCTTACTATATATTTATTGGACTTTTTATTCTTAGCTCTAGTCTTATATCCTAAAGTAGGTTTACCCCATGGAGTTACTGGAGATGGCATACCTATTGGTGTTCTACCTTCACCACCACCATGTGGATGATCTACTGGATTCATTGCACTACCTCTAACTTTAGGTCTAAATCCTCTATGCCTTTTCTTCCCTGCTTTTCCAATGGTTAAATTTTCATGTTCTATATTTCCTACTTGCCCTACAGTTGCACGACAGTCTAATAATACACGTCGAATCTCTCCCGATGGCAATTTTAACTGTGCATATTTTTCCTCTTTGGCTACTAGCTGAGCTTCTGAACCTGCAGATCTTGCTAGTTGACCCCCTTTACCTGGTTTTAATTCTATATTATGAACTGTTGTGCCTACTGGAATATACCTTAATGGTAAAGCATTTCCCACTTTAATATCCGCATCAGTCCCTGACTCTATAGTATCCCCTACTTTTAAGCCGTGGGGTGCAAGTATATATCTCTTTTCACCATCTACATAGTGAATAAGTGCAATATTTGCAGTTCTATTTGGATCATATTCTATGGCTGCAACTTTTCCAGGTACTCCATCTTTATTCCTTTTAAAATCGATAATCCTATATTTTCTCTTAGCTCCACCACCTCTATGGCGGACAGTTATTTTCCCACGAGAATTTCTACCACCGGTTTTGTTTAAATTAACGGTTAATGCTTTTTCAGGCTTATCTTTTGTAATATCTTCGAATGTGGGTACAGCCATTTGACGAATTGCTGGGGAAGTAGCTTTGTATTTTTTAATACTCATTTTTTGTTCCCTCCTTCTTTAAAACTTTACTACATACCTTCAAAGAATTCTATTTCTTTAGAATCTTCCGTTAAAGTTACTATTGCTTTTTTCCAACTTGGTCTTCTTCCTACATGCACTCCCATTCTCTTTTCTTTGCCAAGGATATTCATGGTGTTTACCCTTTTAACCTTCACATCAAATATATTCTCTACTGCTCTTTTTATTTCAGATTTGTTGGCCCTTCTATCTACTTTAAAAGTGTATTTTCCGTAAGCCATATCCTCCATACTTTCTTCAGTAATTATAGGTTTAATTATGATATCATGTGGATTACGCATTATGCATACACCTCCTCCACTTTTCTTACTGCATCTTTAGTTATTATAAAGGAG
>JAAYFV010000092.1 GCA_012728075.1 Tissierellia bacterium | reverse complement strand
TTCCTAGTAAACCTTTACAATTCCTAATTCTTCAATATCCATTAATCCTATTTCCAAATGGGACAGAAGGTCTGACCCCCTGTCCCATATTTTATAAAGTAATAGCTTTATATTTTTCCCAAATACATTCTGATGGCATAATAGTTAATTTAGCGAAATCATAACCTATACCTACTAAACGTTTAATAATTTCCATACCAACATAATACCCACTTAAATAGTGCTTATTATCTTTATCTGATTCTGACCATGTGAAATATTTTTTCATTTTATCCTGAGTCAATATTGAGCCAAACTCTCCTGTAATTTCATCTATAAGTAAATCGGCATCATCAATAAGTCTACTCACCTCTTTACTTGGCAAATTTAATGAGTTTGAGATTATATCTACTGTATACTCCATATTATATAAAGCAATAGGACAAAAAGAACCTAATCCTTCCGTAATTGTCCTTTCCATAAAATCAAACATATTAATTCCCTTTATTGTGTGGGCTCTCACCATGTGATTCATTTCATGTGGAATAAAATACCTTAAAAACGATTGGTCTATTACCCTATCCAAACCAATATAAATAAAAGGTCGTCCTTTTGGATTAGGGCCAGAAAAGCCTCCAATATTACCTAATTCTAAACCAAGATATATATCAAAATGTTCCTTAAAGTTTAGTAAAGAAGCTACTTCTTCTACTAAATTAATAATTTTTTGGACTATATTATTTTCATAATTATTTTCTGCAATTTTAAGACTCTTTTGAAAATCTCTAGAATCAATCATAGGTTTAAGATTCTCCAGTTGTGTCATATATAAACCCTTCAAAATTCCATTAAACAGTTCTGAATATTTCATAGTATATCGCTTATATGCTTCAAAAGAACCTAATTCTCTAGATTCTTTACACAAAGTTTCAAAGTCATCTATCATATGTATAATCTTCATGAAATCCCCCTTTTCTTTGATTGGAAATTTGCCCCCTAGATATAGACACCCAATAGCATTCCAAATAAAATATACAATAATTGGTACTATTAAAACATTGGTATAAATCAGCAATAATGATACAAAAATACTCAAAAATCTCCTCCATGTAAAGCTGTAAATATAAGGGGGATATAGCCTTCCCGTTCAACTATTTCTAACACTTTTTGATGTGTTGCCTCATTTATATATTAATCCTTACCATTTAATATTTTAGGTACCGTTGCCGTTGAAACCCCTGCCATCTTGCAATTTCTTTTATAGTAGCCAATCGATTTACCCTTTTTATATATTCTACTATGTATGATTACATCCTCAAGTCTTCTTAGACCAATATCTTTTCTAAATCTTAATTAAGTTTGTAAATTCCTCTAATCTCATATTAGTTTCAAAGGTTCCTGATACACTATTTAATATATTATTATATTTGATAATAATAGTAGGAGAAGTAGCTTTTTTTATCATCCCTTTTATCACTTCTATTTGATAACTTTTAATGACTATTGTCCTATCATTAAAGTCTTCAAATATTTCAAGTATAGTTTCTCTATAAACTTCATTTATTATTATAGCGCCAACTTTACCACTATATAATGCATCAACTTGTGTACCAAAATCATCAAAAGTAAGTAATTCGATTTCCGCTTTCATAATAAAGAAAACCTTGTTTTGTCTACAAACTGAAGAACCCTAAGAAAGAGTTCTGTAATTATAATCTTCTACACTATAGGAAATTCCTCAATAATGGTGTCAAGTTTAGCATTGGAACTCCTTCGATTTCATCTTTCACTTGTATTTATATTATATCATGTATTGTTCATAAAGATAACAACTATAAAAAATAACTGGGACAGGGGGTCAGACCCCTTGTCCCATGAAATTGGGACAGAAGGTCTGACCCCCTGTCCCACTGTTCAATCTATAGTAGAACTAAATTTTTTATTACTTTTCCTTCTTTATGCTCTATCAAAGCTTTTTCAATATCATCTATTTCATATTGATTCGAGACAAAATCTTTAGCAGATATTACTCCTCTATTTAATAACTCAAAAGCCATTTTAACATGCTTGGGAGTTGTATGGAAAACTCCTTTTATTGTAAGTTGAGAATAATGCAATAGTTCCGTCGACATTTCAAAATTTATACCTTTTTTAGTTCCGCCAAATAATAAAATTTTCCCACCTTTTCTACTCATTAACACACTATTCTCCCAAGTTTCTTTAGTCCCAACTGCTTCTACTACTACATCTGCCCCTCTTCTATCCTCTGTATAACTTTTTACTAATTCTATAGTGTTTTGTTTATCTTTTACATTTAAAGTTACTTCCGCTCCTAACTTTTTGGCTAATTTTAATCTCTCATCGGACAAATCTGTAGTTATAACCTTTGCTCCCTTTAATGTTGCCAATTTAGTAAACATAAGCCCAATGGGACCAGCACCATTAACCACTACTACATCTGATAATTCTATTCCTATCTCTTCTATACCATAAACTGCACAGCTAAAAGGTTCTAAAAGAGCTGCATCTGCAAAGTCCATATCATTTGGTATTTTAAACATATTTTGTTTTACTATAGCTTTGGGTATCTTTTGATATTGAGAAAAAGCCCCTAGGTTAAATTGAATATTTTCACACATAGAATGTTGCCCTTTTTTACAGTAATAACATTCATTACAAGGAGCAGAATTATGAGCCACAACTCTATCTCCCACTTCGAAATTAGTTACATCTTTGCCTATCTCTACCACTTCACCAGCTGCCTCATGTCCAAAAGTATAAGGTGGATCCCATAATGGATACCCCCTTACAAAGGTTTTTACATCTGTACCACAAGTAAGTGCAACCCTATTTCTTACTATAACTTCTCCTTCACCTGCTGTAGGTATATCCTTTTCCTCTATTCTAACATCTTCAGGACCATAATATACTACTTGCTTCATTTTATTTATTTTTCTGCCCATAGGTTTTGAATTTTTCTAACACAATATTCATTTGATCCTCAGTTAGAATAACAGGTTCACCAATACATTTGGTTCTATAATATACCTCACAGCAAAATTCTATTTCTTCAGCAGTATTAAAAGCATATTCAATATCATTTCCTCCAGCTAGTAAACCATGATTACCTAATAATACCGCATATCTATCCTTCATACCTTCAAGTGCAGCTTGAGCTAATTCTTCTGTTCCAAAAGTTTTATAATCTATGCATTTTACATCATTTCCTGCAAAACCTATTAAATAATGTACTGCTGGTAAATCCCAGTGTAAGCAAGCTATCGTTGTAGCATAAATAGAGTGAGTATGAACTACTGCATTAATATCTTGTCTATTTTTATAAAAAATTCTATGCATATCCTGTTCACTAGAAGGTTTCCTAAACCCATCCACTATTTTACCATCTAAATCTAGTATAACTATATCCTTAGGAGTCGTCTTAAAATAGTCAATACCACTAGGACTAATAGCCATTAAACCTTTTTCTCTATTAAAAATACTAATATTTCCTCCAGTACCTGTAGTCAAATTATTTTCAATTAATTTTTTCCCATATTCAACTACTAAGTTTCTTTCATTTTCTAATAACAAATTTATCACTCCTCATTATTATACAAATTTATTTCTCCTAAATTTACTATCATACTACTTATACCTTTTTCATAAAAATAGTTTATTTCTTCTACTAATAATTTAGGTGATTTGGGTATTGCATCCACAGTATCTCCAGCTAAGTGAGACGTTAAAGTTACATTGTCCAAATCTAATAAAGGACTATCTTCAGATAAAGGTTCTTCCCAAAAAACATCTAATGCTGCTCCCATAATTCCTCTTCTTTCCAATACTTCTATCAAATCCTCTTCTTTTACTACTCCAGCTCTTGAAGTATTTATTATATAGGAAGTAGGCTTCATAAGTGATAATAACTCCTTATTTACCATGCCTTCTGTTTCTTCAGTCAATCTTAAGTGTAGTGAAACTATATCCGATTCCTCAAAAAGGGTTTCTAATGAAACCATCTCTATATTAATATTATTTAATTTTAACTCTTCTTGATTAACATAGGGATCATAGCCTATCACTTCTACACCTAGGGCAGTTAGTTTAGAAGCCATTAACTTCCCTATATGTCCCAAACCTACTAAACCTACTTTTTGATTTTTTAAAATAGTTGTATGCTTACTATTTACAAATTCTTTCCGCCAACATCCTCTTTTAATTCCTTCATGACTTCTTGAAATGTTTCTAGTTTCTGATAATATTAATCCTAATGTAAAGTCTGCTACTGGCTCTGCATTCCTTATTACATGCATAACTGGAATATTGTTTTCTGTAGCAGCTTGTACATCTATATGTTCAAGACCACCTCTACAAGTTCCTATTAATTTTAATTTTTTGCCCTTTTCAATAATTCCCTTAGGTATAGGACAAAAATGTACTAATAACATATGAGCATCAGCTATTTCATTATATAGTTCTTGTGGTGGTTCTTCTGCAGAAGAACCACTTTTTTCTATATTTAAAATCTTTTTTTGAAAATCTTCCTTATCTTTAACTTTCCATTCCAATTCTACTATTTCATCAAATTCCAAATTTAACTTTTCTATAGCCTCTCTAAAATTCCTACATGGAACATGTATATCTCCTACAATTACTAGTTTCATGGAATGCCTCCTTAGTTGGTTTCATCAACAGCAACAGCGTTGACATTTTCTAAATAATTGTGAACTCTTTCTTTATTTTTCCTAAACCAGAAATATAATACGAAATAAAGAACAATCACTCCAGCAATTACAAATACATTCTGTGTTAAAAATGCTAAAAATAGTACTCCTAAAGTCGGATTAGTTAAAATTCCAAAACTAGTTATCATCATAGCTGCACTTGGAATAGTCACACCCACTTGAGTAGCCACTTCTGTAAACATTGGTGCTGTATATGATGTCATATAAAGTCCAATACTAAACCAGATAGTACCAGAAATTAATCCTTTAAATATATTTCCATTAGATACTGCTATAATTACCTCTACCATAAATGGCAATGCTATTAAATCTACCATAGGCAAAGTCTTGTTCCCAGGCAATATAAGAGCCATTAATACCATTATAGGAATTAATAAAATTCCCGTTATTAAAGTAGCAGTTTCACCATATCCTGCTGCATCATTTACACCAAGATACCATTCTCTACTTTTGATTCCAGATTTTGCTGTTTTTTTGCTTGCTTCCGTTAGTGGGGTAAATGCTGCAGCAAAAATACCTGCAACTTTAGGAAATATAGCCATAACAGCTGCAGTAGTTATACTCACAGTTGTTATCTCTCCCCAGGTTTCTAAGGAACTTAAATGTCCTATATTACCCATGATTCCTAAAAATAATCCTAATATTAAACCTAAACTAGTTGGTTCTCCTAAAAAACCCATTCTTTTCTGTAAAGTTTCAGGATTTAAATTAATTTTATTAAGTCCTAATTTATTTAATAACCAATCCATAGCTATTGCATAGGGAACTGCACCTACATGATGTGGAGCAACTAATGCACAATTTGGATAGTTATAATAAGTAGACCATCTTTTCTGTAAAATTTCTGAAAATAACAATACATAAAGATTCATAACAATCATAGTAAGTATTGATAACATCATATTATCAGTCAATAGATAAATCATAGATCCCCAGACCATAAATGAATAGTTGTTCCATAAATCACCAGGCATAAAAACATTTGTCCATCCTATCAAAAATAATATAGTCTGTATTAAAAGAGCTATACCAACAAATATCATACCTACCTTGGTAGAATAAGCAACCACACTAGTAGCCTGCCACCCAATATCCAATACTGGTAAATTCACGCCTGTATTGTCAACCATCTTTTGTACCGTAGGTACTATTACAGGAATAAAGGAATTAATAAGCATAGTAAATCCTGTAAGCCCAACTCCTGCGAATAAAGCAGAATCAAATGCCTTTTTGGGTTTAACTTTTAAAACCCTTGCCACTATATACAATACTACTGGAACAAATATTGCTGGCCCAAAAGTATCAAAAATAGCTTTTATTACTTTACCCATTACTATCCCTCCATTTATTTATTATTTTACTCTGATTCTTCTAATAAATTTAAAACTTCATCAATAAATTCTTCTTCCCCAAATCCAGTTAGAAAACCTACTGCATTAATAGCTGGTATATCAAATTCCCCATGTATAGGGCTGGTATAGGCAATAAAATCATAACTCCCTGTAGATAAAGCACTTTTAACTCCACCAGGATTTACCTCTGTAGTTTCTACCTTATACCCTTTCTCTCCCAAAGTGTCTTTTAACTTGTTCGCAATCATAGACGAACTTACAGTCCCAGAACCACAAACAGTTAATATTCTTACTCTTCTCATTTTTAATCTCCCTCCTATTTATAAAAAATTTAATAAATTTAATATTTCATGTTTTTCTTTAGCATTTTTAATTTTGATTAAAAGCTCCTCATTTTGGAATATATCCATTAAGCTTTTTAATAAATCAACCTGCTTTTTTGGATCATCAATTGCCAACATCATAATTAACTGTGGATATAGAGAAATTTCTGGTGCTCCCATTTGTTTAAACTCTACAGGATTATTTAATACACCAATTGCAATTGCTGATTGATTCACATGTTCACTATCAGTATGAGGAATGGCTACAGCAATTCCTTTACTAGGAATTCCAGTTGGATGAATTTGTTCCCTTTTTAGCACTGCATCTACATAGCTATCTTTTACATAACCTTCCTGCTTCATAAGTTTGCCTAAAATACTTATTACTTCTTCTTTTGTCTTACAATTTAAATTTAATTTTATTAGTTTTTCATCTAGTACACTCAACATGAACCACCCCCAATTTCTTATGTCTATTATTATTGCAATTCCTATGCCAATTAATATTCTAAAGCCATATCTTTGTTTATCAAATCCGCAATTTCACTAGCATTGGAAGCGTTTTTAAATTCTATTAAATACTCTTGATTTAACAAAATATTATACAATATCTTAAAGAAATCCTTTGAATCAGTTTTGTAAGCTATCATAAAAACTAAATCTACTGTCATGTTTTTTTCCCATTCAACAGGTTTTTTTAGTTTTGCAATGGCAAACCCTGGTTTTAATACATTATTAGGCATCCCATGGGGAATAGCAATTCCACCTTTGGCAGTAGTTGGCCTTAATGATTCCCTTTTATATACATCCAATAAAAATTCTTCTTTAACAAAACCTTTTCCCTTAAGCAACAAAAACAAACTATCTATAACTTCGTTTTTGGTATAAGCATCTAAATCAAATAAAACCAATTCCTCATTTACTATATTTTCATATTTAACTGGACAAATATCATGATTAGATAATATAATATCATTAATCTTCTCTATGCCCCCTTCTTTAATAACTTCAGTCATATTAATAAAAGGAATCCTATCATTTACTGGTGGCTCTATAGTACCTACATAAGCAATTATTTCATTTTCTTTTTTTATTCTTTCTATTTGAATTTCTAATTGCTCCTCAGAAAACAATCCTATTGGAATTATCTCTATATTCTTAAGTAGTTCTTTATCCCCTTTACTTTCTAGTAATTGTTTGATACTTAATGCTGTACCCTCTCCAGTTATGCAAACTGTTACTATCGCTTTTTTCTTATTGTTTCTACTAGGAATATATTTATTTTCCTTTGATAACCCTTTACTAGATACTAATTCCCATACTATTTCATCCATGTCCTGGGATGGCAATATAGCCCTTCTAACAGCCTCTAATACCATAACGGTATCCACCCTATCAACAACTCTAGTAGGTATTCCCGTTCTTTCAGTTACAACTTCATCTATTCTCGCTAAAGAACCCATATCTACAAGAAATATACAACCTTTTCCCTCATCTACTTTCTCCACTAAGTCTACAGTTCTTTCAACTATAGATTCATAGCTTTCATTTAAATCCATTTCTATGCCTATGGCATGGTCTACACCTAAGAGTTTATTAGCTACATCTGCCATAGCAGAAGCCACATAGCCATGACTCATTACTATTATTTTAATCTTACCTTCCTTTATCTCGTTTTCTCCTGAAAACAAATTTAAATACATAGCTATAAATCCTATTTCATCTTCAGGTAATTGAATACCAATTTTTTCATTAATTCTATCCACTATTTTCTCTGCTACTTTGAATTCCTTTACATATTCTCTTTTAACATTTTCCAACCTAGGATTTACGATTTTCTTATTTTGTTTTATTCTTTCCATAGTAGAGTTTAAATGAACAGATATACAATAATAAAAATTAGCCTTTAAATTTTTAAAATGTTCATTTGCAATTTTATATATATCTTCTGAAATATCTAATATCTCTTTATCCACTATGCTTTTTAGCTCTTCCTTGGATATATGGTCTTTATATTTTAAGGATTGAACAAAATCATTAATTTCTGCCTCTAGCTCTTTTCCTACGATATTATTTATTTCTTTTTCATCTAATCCACTATTATTTAGATCTAGGTACCTATCCTCTATAAATTGATACATATTTCTCACTGGAGTATATTCGTCTTGTTTCAATACTATATTTCCTTGTCCTTTTGGGTCAAAAATTAACTCTTTTTCTAATCTAATATCATGAATATCTGGCCCTAAACCTTTTTGAATATTACTTTTAGTATGAGAAAGCAAATCCTGTTTATTTACTAGAATATAATCTAATTTATTCATCTTGGAATTTAAAAATCCCCTAGCACAAGCAACTTGAACATCGGATTTAAGCTGACCAATATTGCCAGGGCAGTCATAAATCATAAGATACTTTATAACCTCAGGTTTTACTCTTATTTCTTTTTTTACTCTACTAGACTCTTCTAAAAAGAATGTATTCACAAGCTTATACCTTTCCTCAAGGGGCCTATCCCTTAAAGCAGGCATTTTTATTATCATAGGGATTCTTCTTCTAAAGGTTATTAAAAGAGAAGATTCTGGATCCTCAGTAGTTGCTGCAATTAACATAATATTTGCTTCTCTATAATTATCTACCTCTCCTAAGCGTCTAAACCTTCCTTTATCTAATAGATAAAATAATATTTCTTGTCCTTCGCTAGGAAGGCTATGAACTTCATCTAAAAATAATATCCCTCCATTAGCTTTTTCTACAAGGCCTTCTTTTTCCACATCTGCCCCTGTAAACGCACCTTTTATATGACCAAATAATTGAGAAAGTAATAATTGGGGATTATCAGCATAATCAGCACAATTAAATACAATAAATGGAGCATCTTTTTCAAAAGTTTTGGATTCTAAGCCATAATAATACATAGCTTCTGCTAATTGAGTTTTCCCTGTACCTGAAGCCCCTAAAATCATGGTATGGAGTCCATTTGGCGGATATAATACACTAGCTTTTGCCTGACTTACCTGTATTTTTAAACTACCTTCACTTCCTATTAGTTTAGAAAAAGACATTGGTACAGAATCTGATACATTTTCCACCATACTATCTTCTCCATAAATTTCATACTTTGTATTCTCTACTATATGTCTAGATATGTTATAGCCCATATCATTTAATCTCTTAGTCAATTGTCTTATGGAAATATCCTTGTTCTCATCAACAATTTCCTTTAAATCTTTTTTTAATATTCCTTGCCTTCGTTCTCTAGAATTAGGTATATCGTTTTCCAATCGAAATTTGGTAACTACTTCTCTATCTACTTTTAAAATTTCCGAAATCTCTTCATCTGTATATGGGTTCTTTTTGTCCTCTTTGTTTATTAAATCTCGAATCCTATAAATCAATATTTTCACCTCCTATTTGGAATTTAATGCACACATTCTACCATATATAATATTATGCAATATTAGTGCCATTGTTTTGAAATTAAAACTGGGACAGGGGGTCAGACCCCTTGTCCCATGAAATTGGGACAGAAGGTCTGACCCCCTGTCCCAAAAGGAAACTTGTAAATTTCTCAAAATCCAAAAATGCAAAAAGAACTGTCCCTAGTGCATATCTTTGCTTTCTATAGGCTTCTTTAAATTTCCTAACATAAATGCTGTTACAATAGCTCCTACTAATATAGCAACTGCATACAATAATGCTCCTTCGACTGCATTAGGTATTGGTAGTACAAATATGCCTCCATGGGGTACTGCTAGTTTTACCTTAAATAACATAGTCAATGCCCCAGCTACTCCAGATCCAACCATTAAGGAAGGAATTACCCTTATAGGATCTGCTGCTGCAAAAGGAATTGCCCCTTCAGTTATGAATGATAATCCCAAAACCAATGCTGCTTTTCCAGCTTCCTTTTCCTCTTTAGTAAATTTGTTCTTATATAACAATGTGGCAATGCCTATGCCTAAAGGTGGTGTCATTCCTGCTGCCATAACTGCTGCCATAACAGATGAGGATTGTCCTGCGGCAATAGTACCCACTCCAAAGGTATATGCTGCTTTATTTATAGGACCACCCATGTCAAATGCCATCATAAGACCTATTACAAGTCCAAGTATTATAGCACTGCCTTCTTGTAGATTGTCTAACCAATTAGATATTCCAGTATTCATGGCTGCTGCGGGAGTACCAATTACGTATATCATTAGTAAGCCTACTATTAATGATGATAATAAAGGCAATATTAATACTGGCATAAGTCCTTCCATGGTTTTAGGTAATTTAATCCATTTTTTTAGTAAAACTATGGTATATCCTGCTAAAAATCCTGCAATAATTCCTCCTATAAATCCTGCACCTATTTGACTAGAAAGCATACCTCCTATCATTCCAGGAACCAATCCAGGCCTATCTGCTATAGAATACGCTATAAATCCTGATAATACTGGAATCATAAGAGCAAAGGCAGAACCACCTCCAATTAGATTTAATGCCCAAGGCAATGTCCCTTCGTTTTCTGCAGCATGTATTCCAAATGCAAAAGATATTGCTATTAATATACCTCCTGCTACTACAAAAGGAATCATATAGGATACCCCTGTCATTAAATGCTGATATGGTCCTTTTTTACCTTGAACTTTTTTCTCATCTTTTTTAGAAATCTTTTCAATTGGTTGTTCACGTTTTTCTAATTTCATCGCTTCTTGAATTAACTTTTTAGGATTTTTTATAGCTTCTTGAACACTTCCTTCTACAATGGGAAGGCCTTCAAATTTTTCCTTATCAATTTTAGTGTCTGCAGCTATTATAACTGCATGAGCTTCTTTTATGTCATCTTCAGTTATTTCGTTTTCTACACCAATTGAGCCATAGGTTTCTACCTTGATTTGTACCCCTAGTTCTTCTGCTGCCATTTGCAGTGCTTCTGCTGCCATATAGGTATGGGCTATCCCTGTAGGACAAGATGTTACCGCTAAAAGTTTCATGCTTTTTTCCCCCTTTTATTTATTATTTAAAAGCTTCTAATATCTGGTTATAGGTTTTAGCTTCTTTCAACCTATCCCTTACTTCCTCATGCATAAGTCTTCTGGATATATAGCTCAAAATTTTTAAATGTATATCATCAGACTTATCTGGTACTGCTATTAAAAATAACAGATCAACTGGTTCTCCATCCATAGAGTCAAATTCAATTCCAGATTTACTTATTCCGAGGGCTATAGCTGCTTCTTTCACAGCTTTGCTTTTTCCATGAGGTATACCTACTCCATAACCAATTCCTGTAGAAAATTCCTTTTCCCTTTTCATAACTGCTGATTTAAATTCTTGTTTGTCTTCAATTACTCTATCTTTATATAATATTTCAATTAATTCCTCTATAGCCTCCTCTTTAGTTCTTCCTTTCAATTCAAAAGTAATTCTGTTTGGAGTCAATAATTTTTCAATATCCATATCCATTCTCCTTTATCTTAAATATTCTATTATAATATCCTTAGATATTGATTTGATTTTATTTACACTAGGTATTTTTGTACCTTCAGTCATAACTTTGACTGTTCCACAAGCTATAGCTAATTTAAATATTTGTTCATCTTCTAAATTATTTTCTATGCCATATACCATGCCTGCAACCATTGCATCTCCTGCACCTACTGTGCTCTTTACAGGTACTTTAATCCCCTTAGATATATAAGCATTTTCTTTAGTTATATATATGGCACCCTTATCTCCTAAAGAAATAAGTACTTTCTCTATTCCTTTGTCTACTAGGTGTTTCCCACCTTCTAATAGGGAATATATATTACTTTCATCTACATCTACTATGGCTTTTAACTCATGTAGATTAGGTTTAATAGCGTAGGGAATAGCTTCTACTCCTTTGAGTAAAGAGGGACCATCTGCATCTAAAATTACCTTTATAGATTTTTGTTTTAAATTTTCTATTATGCGTTTGTATATAGTATCTTCAATCCCTTTGGGTAAACTACCTGATAATATAACTATATCCCCTTCTTTTACTAAAGAAAGTAGATGATTAAAAAAACCTTCAATTTCATCCTTTTCTACTTCAAATCCTTTGTCATTTATATCGGTTATAGTATTATATTTTTCTTCAACTATCTTTATATTAGTTCTATTTTCTCCTGATATGATATGGAAATTAGATTGGATATTTAGTTTATTTAGATAATCTAGAAAAAAATTAGCATTTTCATCTCCTAATATACCTGTACATATACTTTCTACTCTAAGTTCATTTAGTACCTTAGATACATTAATTCCTTTGCCTCCTACATCTTTTCTAGAATTTTTAATTCTATTTACTTGATTTCTTTTGTATTTATCTATTATTATAGTTTTATCTATGGCTGGGTTTAATGTAATTGTGTATATCATATTATCCTCCTTCAGCTTAATACCTTAACCCCAATGTTTTTATAATAATCCATCTCCTCAAGGGGTCTTTCCTTATTTGTTACTAGATAATCAATGTCATTTAAATCGCATATCCAAGAAAAATATACTTGTTCAAATTTAGATTCATCTACTAATAAATACACCTTATTGGCCACATCTATCATGGATTGCTTTACTGATGCTTCTTCCAATGTAGGAGTAGTTATTCCAAATTTTAGTGATACTCCATTGGCTCCTAAAAATACCTTATCCACTCTAAATTGTTTTATGGTCCTTTCAGCAATAGGTCCTACCTGTGCTTTAGTATTGCTCCTTATGAAACCTCCTGTATTTATTACCTTTATATCATTTCTATTGGATAGTTCATAGGCTAATGCTATAGAATTGGTTATTATAGTTATATTTTTTGCTTCAATATATTTAGGTACATGCCAAGTGGTAGTTCCTGAGTCTAGGATTATGGTATCCCCATCTTCTATTTCTTCAGCAGCAATCTTTCCAATTTTATCCTTTTCCTCTGCGTATTTATCTTGTTTTTCTATAAATGTAGCTTCCAATCTATTTATCCCCTTAGATACTGCCCCTCCATGAGTTCTTAGTATAACACCAGACTTTTCTAGTTCATCTAAATCTCTTCTAATAGTGGATTCAGAAACATTAAATTTTTTAGCCAATTGGGATACTTTAACACTATCCCCTCTATTTATTATCTCTGCTATTTTTAATCTTCGCTCTTCAGCAAACATATTTTTTCTCCTTCTTTGCATATTTGTGAATGATTTGTATAACTTTTGTAATTGATTATGCTTTTTTATGATTGATTATGCTTAATTTAATTTTATTTGAAATTTCAAAATTTGTCAAGAGACATAGTGAAAAAATACCAAAAAATCCGTACTTGGTGTACGAATCTTTATATACATATGCAAAAAACAGCTAATAATAAATTAATTTATTATTAGCTGTTTCGTCATATAATTTCTATATTTATTTAGTTATTAATTTCAATTCTACAGGTATATTGGAATCTACTTTTTCACCTTTTAATGCTTTAACTGCTGTTTCTACAGCAATTTTACCCATCAATTCTGGTTGTTGTACTACTGTTGCTGCCATATCTCCAGCTTCTACGCTAGCTACTGCATCATCAGTTGCATCAAATCCAACTACTAATATGTCTCTTTTGCTTGCCTTTATGGCTTCCAATGCACCTAATGCCATTTCATCATTATGTGCAAATACGGCATCAATTTCTGGTTGGGATTGAAGTATATTTTCCATAACTTCTAAACCTTTAACCCTATCAAAATCAGCTGTTTGTCTTGCTACTACTTCTATATCTGATTCTTCAATTACTTGATTAAATCCTTCTCCTCGTTCTCTTGCTGCACTTGTACCTGCTATTCCTTCTAATTCTACTACTTTCCCTTTGCCTTTTAATTGTTCAATAATATATTCTCCTGCCATCTTTCCACCCTCAATATTGTCAGATGCTACATGGGCTAAAACTTCTCCACCATTAGAAGCCCTATCAACAGTTATTACTGGAATTCCAGCTTCATTTGCTGCAATAATACTATTTACTATGGCATCAGAATCTGTTGGATTTACTATGATCAAATCTACATTCTTAGTAATTAAATCCTCCATGTTTGCTAATTCTTTTGATGGATCATCTTGTGAATCCAATACTATAAGCTCTACACCAAGCTCCTCTGCTTTATCTTCTGCCCCTTGTTTTAATGTGACAAAAAATGGATTTGTTTGTGTGGAAACTACAAAGCCTATTGTATATTTTCCCTCTGTACTAGTTTCATTATTACTACATGCCATTAAAGATAAAGTTAACACCAATATTAATGATAATAATAATAATCTTTTCATAACTAATCTCCTTTCCAATTATTTAAATAAAATATTTGATTTCCAATCCATTAATCTTATAGTTCTCAATATCATTATCTAAAACTTTTTATAAATAATATTTTGGTTTCCACCTCCTTGTATATTTAAAATTTAAAATAATACACCAGATTTAAGTATGATATTTGAATAAGGAGTGAATTCTCCTGTTCTAATTACTGCCTTTACATCTTTAGATAATTCCTTTAGTTCTTCATGGGAAACTTCAACTAACGGAAATTCATCCTTTATGATATTTACTAGCTTTTCCTTCATATGAGGACTAATTTCTTCCATTTCAATAGATATAGTTCCTTCTTCTACATTTAGATGGATAGGAACTGGAAATATTTTTGGAATTCCTACACCTATAATTATAATGGCTATTGTGTTTGTATTGTGCTATTACCTATTGAATCATATTAAATTTGGAAGATATATA
>JAAYFV010000091.1 GCA_012728075.1 Tissierellia bacterium | reverse complement strand
CTTGACAATCTCAAGGCGGACTTTTATAATCGTCAAGGCGAAATTGAAAGTAATTTAAAGCAATTCTATAAAACATTGTGCTATTTTTTCATGTTTAGTTTACAAAGCCTTATTTAATAACTAATTTGTTACCCACTATCAATATCCTTATACCCTATTAGAAGAATAATATTAAACTATTGTCTAGATTGTATTTTGATATTTCACAAGTATATCTATCTTTGTATCTAACAAATGTCCGTTTGTCTTGATCTGCTCTTTATCTATCATTAGTCCCATGACATTTATCAAGTATTTTTTCCTTTATTAGATATAGTTAATGTCAAGGATATACTAATTTACATACCCTATCAACTTGCTGAAAGCATGGTTAAGAAAGGCATGAGTATACCCATTATCCCTCCAAGAAGTGCCCCAAGCCATGTTATTGCTTTCAGCTCTTTATTGGCTATTTCGATTATAATTTCCTCTGCAAAGGCTACATCAAATTTATTTATCTCATCTTCGATTACCCTTGAAATATCTAATAGCTCTACAAAATAAGGTAATCTATTTTTTGTGAAAGTTTCAAATATAGTTTTAGAAAAATCAGCAATTCTACTGACGGTAGCTTCATCTATATCCTTAATGATATGGGATATAGGTATGTTCATAAACTTATCCATATTCTTGTGTACTATTAAAGATATATTTCTATATAGGCTTTCAGTTGATATTTTGTTTTCTAAAAGCTTATCTATTGATGTTGTAGCAATAAGTACTATATCCTTATTAATTCTTGGACTATAGATATAGTTCTCAATTGCTGCAAATATCTTGTCCGTTATTAATTCCACACTAACTAATTTGGTGATTAATCTATTTACATTTTGTGAAACCACCTCTGAAATTGATTCTTTCACCTTTATCTGTATAGATGGCATCTCAAATATATTTCGCAGTCCATTAGTGATATATTCATCATGTTCCTCAATATATTCTTTAGCTTTTAAAACCACATCAGCTGGAATTATTTCTTTTAAGGTCTTTTCATCCTGTTCTATTTCATTTACCATACAATAAGCTTCCTTATCTGAAAGTTCCATCAACCTCTGTCTAACAGCTTGTTTTTCAATTTCTGAACAAATAAAATCTGTAATACTTTCCTCTATTGTAGTGCTCAAGTAATCATATTTTTCGCCAACGATATTTTCAGCTAAATCTCTTATAGATTTATTGCTTTCCTTTAGTTTATTAATATTGTCTTCTACCCAACTTTTCACCTTATCGTTGTTTTCATCATTGGATATAGAGTCTATGATTATTTCTGGAGATAATAAATAAGCACTTACCGTTTCTCCTACACTTTTGGCTATCCTGCCTTTTTCTTTTGGGATAAGCCCAGGTGTAAATGGTACCCTTATGCCAAATATCCTTTGCTCATAATGGGGTCTAAACAACATTTTTATGGCAAACCAGTTGGTAATGTATCCAATAACAGCTCCCACAACTATTGGTATAATAAATTTCAATATTTTCACCTCTAACTCGTTCTACCTTTATGCATATTTAAATTCAATCTTAACTATTAACAAATCTAAGATTATATACTAAACTTAAAATAAATATCATTTTTTCTTTCCTACTGTTGCAAGATAGACGACAAATTGTTCCTCTCCATCTATTCCTATTAATTTATTTAATTCATCGTCATCAAAAGCTCCTATTGCACAGACTCCACAATCTATAGATTGTGCAGCTAAATATAAATTTTGACATACATGCCCTGCATCTAGATGCACATATCTATATCCCCTCTCTCCATATCGCCACTTCATCCTATATATTACTGTACTCCATATAAAAGTCACCCCACTATCGGCTATAAACATCTGCCTGCAACAACTATGAGCTACTTTTTCTCCTATATTAGCTTCTGTATTAATTTCTATTAATTTATGCTCAATAGCTAAATACCTATAGATGCCTGGCTTTATACCATCAACCCTATTTATAAGGAGATAGGTTTCAAAAGAATGTCTAGCTCCTGCTGAAGGCACAGTTCTTATAGTTGCTGGTCTTGAAACAATCCTTTTTACCCCTTGAGTACACCATAAAAGATAGGATAATTCTTCTATAGTCAAAGGTTTATCACTATACTTTCTTAAACTTTTTCTCTCTTGAATTGCCTCCCTTAGATCTATATTTTTTACCTCGATATTTTCCGCCAATGGTAAATCAATAATAGTTGAATTGCTATCATATTCTAGCTCCAATGGAGGTTGAGGCAATCCTTTCTGCTGATCTGTTTCATCTAAATATTGATATTTTGTTTTCTCCATAAACTCTTTCCCTATATTAAGGGTCATAAATATCCACTCCTTATGAGTATAATTCATTTTTTATATATTTTTAAAAATTTAAATCTTCTTAAGTAAATTGCCCATTTATATGAATGAGGTTATTATATATTATCCTTTAAGTCAATATACTTTTACTATATTAAACACTTAGCATTGCTTTTGAATAAAATCAAGTAGTATTAGTATCATTATATATCTTCAATAGGCAATTTAACTATGATTTCAAACCCATCTCCTTCTTCTATTATATATAGAACTTTTCCTCCAAAATTATCCATTTTCCCCTCTATTCCAATCAATCCATTTCCTTTAAGTATCTCTTCACATCCAACCCCATCATCCTTTATGGATATAAATATTTCATCTTCTATTTTTAAATCTATTTCTATTTCACTACATTTCCCATGTTTTATACTATTGGTTATGCTTTCTTTAATTGTAGTATATATAATATTTTTGTATTCTGGAGAGTAATTCTCTATATTTTCATCTATATTGCTGACTATTCTTATGTTAGAACCATCATCAATATTATGAATTAAATTTTCTATGGCTACGATAAATCCTTGGGACAGTTCTTCATCCTTTAGAGCATAAACAACCTTTCTTAAATTTTCCATACTATTTTTAGTTAATCTTTGACATCTAAGTATTATGTCCTCTATCTCATTATCTTCGTCTAACATATTGCCTACTACATCTAAATTCATATTTAGAGCTACAAGGTTATGACCTAAATTATCGTGGATTTCCTGGGCTACCCTATTTCTTTCCTTCTCAATGGTTAGTTTTTCTATTTCTTCGTTGAGTTTTTCAACCCTATTCTTCTCTATAATTAATGCCCTATAGGAGAACACACTTGTAGTATTAAAAAATAATAATGCAGACACCATCAAAAAATCCAATATATTCTCTCTAAGTACCTGTAAAATTCCTATTCCTTCTAATAATGTAATCCTTAATAAAAGAATAAATATAATCAAAAATATATTTAAAATATATAGATATTTCATTGCTTTTTCATTTTTAAGAAAAGCGATATCCATTAAAATAACATATTGATAGACTCCTATATATCCGCCAACGAAATAAACTAGAATAGCACCAATAAAAGTTGAAATTAATATTGAAGCACAATATGTTTTTAAATTCTTGTATATGTATGAACTATTAAGCCTTAATTGATCATTAATAACTAATATTAATAATATAGAAGAAAATAGGATTAATTTTTTCATATTCCCCAAATTTCTAGAAATAATATCTATAAAAAAACTTATATATAGAAAACACCTTAATATATAAGTATATCTTGTCCATTTTCCCATATAAACACCACCTAATAGCCAAGAAGCAAATTACTAGACTATTTAGTTTTTAACACCATGATACTTAAATTCCTCATTAAAAAATATAATTGACAATATACAAATGCCTATAAGTAATATTCCTTTAACATAAAATACCATTGTATTTCCTAAATGTTCATAGATATAGGTTCCCACTATAGGACCAATTATCCCTCCTATGCCAAGGGCTAATTTATACTTCCCATAAGCTTTTCCCCTTTGATTTTCCCCCACAATATCAGCTACCAGAGCCGACTGGGCTGGACCATAAAACATTGAAGTTATAGCAATTAAAGTATCCATGATCATAAAATAAAAATAAGCCTTCATGGCTGGAATCAATAAATATAATATGCCAGTAATAAACATACCAAAAAACAGTACTATCTCCCTACTATATCTATCGGATATTTTCCCAAATTTATTTGGCAAAAACATGGATAAAATTGCTCCTGGTAAAAACAAATAACTTATAAGGTGAAATTTATCTGTAATGTTTTCTCTAACATATATAAGATAAGTATGACTAGTTAAACAAGATATAAAAGCAAATAGACTCATAAAAACTAAAAACAAATTGAAAGTTTTGCCTTTTTTCATAGTTTCTTCCCCATAATTCTGTCTAAACTGAATAGTTTCTTCTACCTTTATGATAGTATAGAAAAGGCTAATTAAACTAGTACCTAAATATATTAAAAATACGATTTTAAAAGAATCTTTAAATAAATCATTTAGTAATATACTAAAACCTATAAAAATTCCTAAAAAAGCACCTTTATTTATGGATTCATCTATTATTCCAAAGTTTTCAGATCTATTACCTTCATGGCTTATATCGGATATAATAGTATCTATACTAATCCAATAAAAAGACCCGGCTATACTTTGACATATTCTAGCTGCTAATAAGTATTTAAAATCCATGCCTATTAAAAAGAAAACATTTACCAAACAGTAAAAGCAAGTTCCTATGATTAACCCTGTTTTTCTTCCTCTATTATCTATTAGCTTTCCAACAGCTGGACGTATTAAAATAGAAAATAAGGAAAAAGCAGAATATATGATCCCTATTCCCATAATAGACACACCTTTAGAATAGGCGTACACTGGAAATAAAAAACCTATTAATGAAAAGGGAAAAGATATATAGAATACAGATTTCTTTAAGGCCTTTAAATTGTCCACGGTAAAACCTCCTAATTTTAATCTTTCCTACCTATTTCTAGTATAGCTTTAAGGGCCTATGTTTTCTTGAATCCAAAGTCACCATTTTGGTCATGTTTTTAATATGACTAAAGTCATACTTCTGTTCTTGTTCCTAAATAACATTAACGACCTTTTAATAGGATTGCTAATTGAGTTCTGTCCCTTAAGTCCATCTTATCCAGTATTTTAGTTACATGATTTTTAACTGTGCCTTCTGTTATATATAGTATTTTACTTATCTCTTTGTTGTTTTTCCCCTCACCTATTAATCTAGCAATCTCCATCTCCCTGGGGGTTAGTTCATTAAATATATCTTCTTCCCTTTGTATATTTACATTTCCTTTTACAGCGCCAGCTATAGTTTTAGCTACCTCTCCATGAAATAGCATATTTCCTTTATATATGGATTTAATGCTATTTACCAATTCCTTTGAGCTAACATCCTTTAACACATAGCCATCTGCTCCATTGTTTAATCCTTGGAATATATACTCATCTTCATTAAAAGTAGTAAGTATTAATATTTTTATATAGGGGTGCCTTTCTTTTATTACCCTTGTTGCCTCGACCCCATCCATAATAGGCATTCGGATATCCATAAGAACTACATCTATTTCTTTTTCTTCTACCAAATCAACTGCTTCTTTCCCATTGGTAGCTTCTCCAACTACCTTTAGTTCTTCATAGAGACTTAACATCATATTTAATCCTTCTCTTATAAGAGCCTGGTCATCCACTATTAAAACCTTAATCATCTTTAGACCTCCTGATTTTATAACTAAAATTGAACAGTGTTTTAAATAAACAAGAGCTTATATTATTTTATCATATATTAACATAATTCTAATACTATTTATGCATAAAAATAAAACATAGCTTCTTCTAAAAGAAACTATGTTTTATTTGACTGTTTTTTATAATCTTTCAGAAATAGATTTGACCTCCATGAACAGTAGAAGATAGTCTTCTCCACCTGCTTTGGAACAAGTTCCAGACATTTTAAATCCACCAAAAGGCTGAATTCCTACTAAAGCCCCTGTACATTTTCTATTTAAATACAAGTTTCCTACATGAAAATATTTCTTTGCTTTTTCTAGTTTTTGTCTATTATTTGAATATACCCCTCCAGTCAACCCATATTCTGTATCATTAGCTATATTTATAGCTTCATCAAAATCTATTGCTTTTATAATGGATAAAACAGGTCCAAATATCTCTTCCTGTGCTATACGCGCCTTTGGATCTACATCAGCTATAATAGTAGGTTGAATAAAATATCCACCTTCACCCCAAGTTTCCCCGCCAGTTAATAATCTACCTTCTTCTTTACCAATCTCTATATAATTAAGTATCTTGTTATAAGCTTCTTCGTCTATAACAGCAGTCACATCTACTTTAGGTTCTCTGGCAGGTCCTATCTTTAATTTTTCAGTTTTTTCAACTATTTTTTCTATCATTTCATCATATACATCTTCTAATATTATTGCTCTTGAACAAGCAGAGCATTTTTGACCTTGAAATCCAAAAGCAGAAGTTACAATTCCTTGAGCTGCTTCTTCTAAATCTGCTTCACTATCAACTATTATTGCATCCTTTCCTCCCATCTCAGCTATTACCCTTTTTATCCCTATTTGTCCTTCTACCGTATTAGAAGCCAGCTGATTAATTCTAAGTCCTACATTTTTAGAGCCAGTAAAGTTTATAAATCTTGTTTTAGGATGAGATACTAAATAATCTCCTAGTACTTGTCCTGATCCAGGCAAATAATTGATGACACCCTTTGGCAAACCTATTTCTTCCCATATTTCCATAAACTTATAACCTACTATAGGAGTTGAACTAGCAGGTTTCACCACAACTGTATTGCCAGCAACTATAGAAGCAGCTGTCATCCCAGTTAAAATAGCCAATGGAAAATTCCAAGGAGCAATTACTATACCAACACCCATGGGTATATAATAGCACTCATTAATCTCACCAAATATACTTCCCACATTCATACCTTCATCATATTTAATCATTTGTCTACCATAATATTCAAGAAAATCAATAGCTTCTGCCACATCTGCATCTGCTTCTACCCAATTTTTCCCCGCTTCTTCTATTAGTAAAGCTGAAAATTCAAATTTTCTCCTTCTCATAATTGCAGCAGCTTTAAATAGATAGCTTGCTCTCTCCCTAGCAGGTACCTTTCTCCAGTTTTCAAATGCCTTTAATGCTTCTTCCATGGCCTTTTCTGCTAATTGTATATTCCCTTTACTAGAAAAACCTATTACATCGTTATAATTGCATGGGTTTATAGATTTTATCTTATCCTCAGTATAAATCTTCTCTCCACCTATTATCAATGGATATTCATTCCCTTTTGTCTTATCTAAATTCTCTAATGCTTTTTCCATCTTTGACTTGTTTTCATGTACAAAAAAATCAGTAAAAGGTTCATTCTTAAATTTTGTAATCATTTTATTACCTCCTTAAATTTTACAAATTAAGATGAATAAACTACATTCCCGTTAATTATAGTATACACTATTTTAGCATTTGTGTCATAAGCTGGTAATCCTTTAAATAATACAATGTCTGCATCTTTACCTTCTTCTAAAGTACCTATTCTATCATCTACTCCCATTATTTTAGCTGGATTTATTGTAATCATTTTTAGCACTTTCTCTAAGTCTCCACCTTCTCTTACAACTTCTCCTGCTTGATGAATTAGGGAATCTATACTTAAAAAAGGAGCATCAGTTGTAAGGGCTACTAAAACACCTCTATTTTCTAGTTCTATTACACTTTCAATATCTATAAGTCTAGATTCTCCAAATGTTCTCATAGAACCTACTGGACCAAATACTACTCCACATCCAGATTCAGCAATTTCTTCTATATATTTGCTCGCTCCCCATGCATGTTCTAGAGTAAAGTTAAGATTAAATTCTTTTGCTATTTCTATTGCTGCTAACATGTCATGCTGAGTGCAATGCATTTTTAATGGTATCTCTTTTTTTAATACTGGTATTACTGCTTCAAGTTTGCTATCATATTCTGGCATCTTTTCCTTATTCTCTTGAGCTTCATTTTTTTTATTCATGTATTCTTCTGCTTCTTTAAATAAATTTTTCATTATATTAGGTATAGACATTCTTGTAGATGGAGCCTGGTTTCTTCTTCCATATGTTCCCTTTGGATTTCCTCCTAATGCAACTTTTAATGCTATAGGGTTTTTTATAGTCATGTCAAATATATCCTCTCCATAGGTTTTAGCTGCAAAAGCTAAACCACAAACTACATTTCCACTTCCAGGGGTAATTCCTAAAGTAGTTACGCCATTTTTGTATGCGTGTTCAAAATCTTCAGATTCAGTGTCTATTCCATAAATCACATGAACATCAGGGGTTATGTTGTTTGTCATCTCATTAATTTCGCTATATGAGTTCTTCCTTGAAAAACTTATCCCTCCAATATGAGAGTGACAATCCACTAATCCAGGTATTGCTACTAAATTAGTACCATCAATTGTTTTAGCTTCTTCTTTAATATCTTTACCGATTTTTACAATTTTTTTATCCCTTATTAATATATCTCCATTATCTATAATATCTCCTGCCATAGTATGTATCTGGACGTTTTTTATTAACAACATATATTTTTACCCCCTTCATGGTAAGCTATTTCCCCATTAATTATTGTATATTTTAATTTAGAATTATAATATTTTATTGGATTGTTAGAATAAATAACTATATCAGCTTGCTTACCTTCCTCTATTGTTCCTATTTTATTATCTATCCCTAACATTTTAGCTGGATTTAATGTCATCATTTTTAATACTTCTTCCTCTTCAACCCCTGCTTTGTAAAATTCTATAGCATTCCATAAATATTTTATCTTACCTTCTGGTCCATTGTCCCCTGTAAGACTAAAGCTTATAAGAAGTCCATCTTCCTGTGATTGGGCTATTTTATATAAATTGGTATTATTATAATTCCTTCTATTGTAACCCACCTGTTCTCCTACAACAATAGAAGCTTTAGTCGAGCTTATAATATCTAAGCATCTATCTGCTTGGTATCCTCCACAGATGACAAGTTTTATATCATACTTATTTATTATATTTATTAGGGATTTTATTTCTGTTGAATCCACCGCTGTAATAAACAGAGATATTTCTTTATTTATAACTTTTCCAATTATATTATTAATATCATCAACTCCATTACTACTATTTAAAGCCATTTTGCTTTTTAAAAGAAATTTTTCCAATTCATTAAATATTCCCATCTTAGTCATAGGACATACATCCCTCTTACCATAAGTCTCCTTTACAGAGTTTACTACTGAACCTTTTAAGGCAACAGATTCTTTTAAAAGCATTTTACTTGAATTTTCTCCCCAAGTGTTATATACAGCCATCTGCCCTCCTATTACGTTTTTATCCCCGGGGGCAGCTCCAATAGCTGTAATACCTACTTTGTAAAGTTCTTCTAGTAAAATCTCATCATGATTAAATGCATATTTTATATTAGCTTCTGGTGTTATAGGATCAGAAATTTCATCATGATCTTTAATCTTTGAACCTATATCCATACAACCATAACTACTTACTGGATCTATGAATCCTGGAAAAACTTCCATACCCTTTCCATCTATTATTTTATCATCGTCCTTATAAATATTTTTTGTGACCTTTTTTATAATTCCTTTTTCTATTAAAACATCATAACCTTCTAAAATTTTACCATTTCCAACATGAATATTCCCATTTTTTATAATCAATTAAATGTCCTCCTTAAGTATAATATATAGATTTAATTGGCTTTTTCCTTATGATGAAGGTAGCAGGCCACAAAATGCCCTTTATCAACCTCTACAAGTTTTGGCATCGCCTCTTTACAAATATCCATAACATATTTACATCTTGATGCAAATCTACACCCTATAGGAGGATTTATAGTACTTGGTATTTCCCCTTTAATTGGAATTCTTTTTTTCTCCCTTTCCATTTTAGGATCAGGTATAGGTATTGCAGATAACAATGCTTGAGTGTAAGGATGTAATGGGTTTTTATAAAGTTCTTTACTTGTAGTAAGTTCCACTAAATTTCCTACATACATCACTCCAACTCTATCAGAAATATATTTAATCATAGATAAGTCATGGGCTATAAATAAATATGTCAAACCTTTTTCCCTCTGTAAATCCATCAACAAATTAACTATTTGTGCTTGAATTGAAACATCTAATGCAGAAACAGGCTCATCACAAACAATAAAATTGGGTTCAATAGCTAAGGCTCTAGCAATTCCAATACGTTGTCTTTGTCCCCCTGAAAACTCATGGGGAAATCGATTAATATGCTCTCTATTTAACCCAACAGTATATAGCAGTTCAAATATTTTCTCCTCCCTCTCTTTATTCTTATATAATCCATGTATATCAATTCCTTCACCAATAATATCTCCTACTGTCATCCTTGGATTTAAAGAAGAATAAGGATCTTGAAATATAATCTGTGCTTTCTTTGTAAAATCTTTTTTCTCCTCTGGAGTCAAAGAATGTACGTCTATGCCATTAAATATTACCTTTCCATCTGTTGCATCATAAAGTCCCAATATAGTCTTCCCACAAGTTGTTTTCCCACATCCTGACTCTCCAACAAGCCCTAAAGTTTCTCCCTTATAAATATCAAATGTAACATCATCAACAGCTTGAACAAATACATTTCGCTTAATCTTAAAATATTTTTTTAAATTTTTCACTTCTATTAATGTCTCTCTGTTTGTTTTTTCCATCTATATCACCCTTTCTCTTAGCAATATTTCAGGTACTTCATTTTTATCCGCCTTTGGGTGATGTAGCCAACAGTAGCTTTCATGGGTTTTCCCAAAGGAAGTAACTTCTGGTTGTTTAATCCTACATACTTTCATTGCAAACTCACACCTTGCAGCAAAAGGGCAACCCTTAGGTGGATTTATTAAATCAGGTGGTGTACCTGCTATAGAATATAGTCTATTTTGTTTATCATCACTTAATTTAGGTACAGATCTCAAAAGTGCAAATGTATATGGATGTTTTGGACTATAGAATATTTCATCTACAGTTCCTTTTTCTATGATTTGTCCTGCATACATAACATGTATTCTATGAGCTACACTAGCTACTACTCCTAGATCATGAGTCACTAAAATAACACTGGTATTCGTTTTTTCTTGCAATTCACCTATTAATTCCATAATTTGTGCTTGAATAGTCACATCTAAAGCTGTTGTGGGTTCATCTGCAATTAATATTTCAGGACTACATGCTAATGCCATAGCTATCATAACTCTTTGTCTCATACCACCTGAAAATTCAAAGGGATATTGATTAATTCTTTCTTCTGCATTTGGTATATTTACAAGTTTTAACATATTTAAAGCGTCTTTTCTAGCTTCATCCTTTGATTTTCTTTCATGGATAATAATATTTTCAGCAATTTGATCTCCAATCTTCATAGTAGGATTTAAGGATGTCATTGGATCCTGAAAGATCATGGAAATACGTCTACCTCTAATGGTAGTCATTTTAGTATCATCATATTTAAGAAGATCTTCCCCTTTAAAATCTATTTTCCCTTCATCCCTATTTACAATAGCCTGTTCTTCTGGTAATAATCCCATAATTGTTTTTACTGTTACTGTCTTACCACAACCAGATTCTCCTACTATTGCAAGGGTTTCTCCTTCTTTTAAATAAAAATCTACACCTCTAACAGCTTGTACAACCCCTGCATAAGTTTTAAATGAAACATTTAAGTTTTTTACATCTAAAATTTTGTCTCTTTTCATATTACCACACCTACTTTCTTAGTTTTGGATCCAATGCATCTGAAAGTCCATCGCCTACAAGATGAAATGCTAGAACAGTCAAAACTATCATCAAACAAGGGAAAAATAGTTCGTGGGGGTAGAACAATAATTTTTGCTGTCCTGCTGATGCTAATGCCCCCCAACTAGTTTTAGGAGGCCTAACCCCTAAGCCTACAAAACTTAAAAAAGCTTCGCCAAATATAAATCCTGGCACTGACATAGTAATACTGACCATTATAATTCCTAAAGTATTAGGAAGAAGATGTTTCATAATAATTCTTTTTGTATCAGCTCCTAAAGCTCTTGCAGCTTCAATATAATCATATTCTCTCAACTGCAAAATCTGTCCCCTAACCATTCTAGTTGTTCCAGTCCAAGATGTAATACTCATTGCTAACACTATTGCAAATACACTTCGTCCCATAACCATAGTAAGAATTACAACAATTACTAAATAAGGTAAATTACCAACAATTTCAACAATCCTCATAATAAGGTTATCTACCCAACCACCTTTTAATCCTGCTATAGCTCCTAATGAGGAACCTATAATAAACATAACTGCTGTACAAATCAAACCTATAATTATAGATATTCTCCCACCATAACAACATCTTGTAAATATATCTCGTCCCATATCATCAGTACCAAACCAATGTTCAGCACTAGGGGACTGATCTTTTATAGATGCGTTTATAAGTTGATAATCATGCCCTGAAAGAGTAGGCCCTATTAATATAGTCAATATTATTATAGATAACAAAATTAATCCAAATATAGCTAACTTATCTTCTTTAAATCTTCTCCACACATCCGCCCAATAAGTAAGGGAAGGTTTCTCTAAATGTTCAGAAAGCTCTTTGTCAACACCAACCCTTTCGAATATTTCATCCTTCAGTTCTATATTGTTTATACTTTCCATGTTATCCCTCCTATTGAATTACATTAATTTTATATTTTTATTCTTCTGCTACTTTTATCCTTGGGTCAACAATACCATATAATATATCAACAACGATTAAAGACACTACATATAGCATTGCAAAAAATACTGTCAATCCCAATACCATAGTATAGTCATTATCAGTAACAGCTTGTACATAATAACGACCAAGACCTGGGATGGAAAACATCCTTTCAACTATCATTGAACCTCCAAATATACTTGCTACTGCTGGCCCTATCATGGTTACAATAGGAATCATTGAATTTCTTAAAACATGCTTCCTTATAATCCTTCCCTTTTTACATCCTTTTGCTTTTGCAGTGATAATGTAGTCCTCCCCTATTACAGAAAGAGCACTACTCCTCATATATTTAGCATAACTTGCAATTCCTCCTATGGTATATGTTAATACTGGTAAAAAATAATGTTTAAGTTCTCCCCACCCAAATACTGGTACCAATTTCCATTTAAATGCTATAAAATATTGTAGCAATGCGGCAAACACAAAAAAGGGAATACATATTGCCAATACAACACATACTCGTATTACATGATCCCCTACCTTATCTCAATAAAGAGCAGAAACCAAACCTAATAAAACGCCAAAAGTAAATTCAAATACAAATGCTATAAGCCCTATTTTAGCTGATACTGGTGCATTCTCTTTAATAACATCATTTGCAGACTTTCCAGTATAAACAATTGAGTCTCCAAAATCTCCTGTGGTTATAAGATTTTTCATATATATTAAATATCTTTCAGTAACTGGTTTATCTAATCCATATTTTTTTCTAATTATTGACTGAGCTCTTTCTGGCATTTGTTCCACCTTTGCAGCAATAGGATCTCCTGGAGCTGCAGATATTAAGAAAAAGGTTAAAGTTACAATTACAAACAATGTGATTATTGCATAAAGTATTCTTTTTAAAATAAACTTAAACATAACTTCACTCCTTTGTATTTTTTTCATAATGTCAAATATTAAATTGAAAATTTTAATAAACAAGACGTATTTAAAAATTACTACGCCTTGTTTATTTTTATTAATTTTCAATACTAATTAAATGATAAAACTCCCTTTGATTATATATACTTTCATTCAATATATATCCTATTAAAATCCGTTGCAGCATGAGGGCTTTCATAATATCCTTTTACATGTTTTGCCTTATAAGTTGTATACGTACCTAAATAAGTAGGAGCAATAACTCCTGTCCCTACTAATAGTTTTTCAGCTTCATAGAATAGCTGAGCTCTTTCTTTATTATCTGTACTCATAGCAGCTTCTTCTAACAATTCACGGTACCTATCTGCATCAGGTCCAGTCCAGCCCGATTTCTTACTATTAAAATAGCCATTAATAGGATGGTAAATTTCTAACAATGCATTAGGG
>JAAYFV010000012.1 GCA_012728075.1 Tissierellia bacterium | reverse complement strand
GAATAGATGAAAACAAAATGAGCAAAATCATTACAGATAATATAAATTTATTTTTCAATATTTCTTCCCCCTTTAAAATAGATAAAAATCTACATAGTTCTAATATAATTATCGGCATATTTATGAAAAAATATAGATTATAATGTATAATGAGTTTAAGAATATGTCTGTATTTGCCGATAATACCATTAGGCTTAATAGGCAATTATGGGACAGTAAGGATCCTCCCTGTCCCAAAGGAAAGGGGAATAGGAGAATGACAAAATCTAAAATGGGAAACAAAATATTATCTATACTTCTCATATTATCATTTATAATACCCTTGATAGGACCTATAGGGGTATTTGCTCAATCAGAAAATAGAATAATTTATACCTATAAATCTGGTATAGGAAATGAGAATCAATTGGAATCCATATTCATAAGGGTTAATACTATAATGGATACATCAGGACCTAAGGATGTAACCATAATAACTGAAGAAGGCACCCCTCAAATAATAGGAAGAATAACAGTAGAAGAAGGAGAAGTAGGCAGGGAAATTGCTAGGAATTTTTGGATAAATAATCCTAAAAGTAATATGCGAATAATCTCCATTATAATTGGAAATTTTGAATTAAATTTATCTCCTGCTCCTAAAATAGACAAAATGGAGGTTTATGATATAAATGTAGGAGAAGATGTAAGTTTTACAGGGGAAAGACTAAACCAAGGGACCATAGAAATTTCAGGAGAAGGAGAATCCTTTTATACACAAGATTCTAACCGATTCACTGCTACTATGAATGGGACTACTGGTTATAAAAATATAACTTTAAAAACTACTGACCAATATACAAACACTACCCAATCTGCTGTATATCCTAATGCTTTCAAACTGTTGGGAAATATGCCTCAACTAGGAGAAAAGCTAGAGATTATTCCCAAAATGGGAGCCAAAGAAAGTATTGCTTATATAAAAGCAGATGGAAACTTTACTATAAAAGATGGTGAAGCTCAACATTCTGTATTTTTCTTAACAGACCCTACAGATAGATATACTGCTAATAATATGGCAGAGATAGTATCTGCCACTAATAAGATTTTGAAGATAAAAATTCCCAAAGAGATTGAAGACTCTAAACATTATGATGTAATAGTTACCAATAAAATAACTAATCCAAAGGGAAATATATATGAACAAATTATTGCTACTAAAAAAGTAGATGGTAGATTTTTTGTAATAGGAGCAGACAAAGGACCAGTACTTACTAGAATAGATCCAAGTAAAGGACCTGATACTGGAGAGACAGTTCAAATTACTGGTAAAAAATTTGACGAGATGGATTTTATAGATGGTATAGAAAACCCTAGTGGGCTTACAGTAGGTAAAGTAAGTGTAACTGATAAAATCCTAGACGATATATTAGAAGGTATATTAGATACAGAAATAGGAGATGTGGACAAAAAAGAAGATAAGGTATTTCATATTGAATATGATGTAGATAGTGCAAAATACAATAACAGTTCTATAATAAGTGCAGACAGATATATTGCCACTTATGTAGGGGATAGGACTACTCCCCATGTAGTAGATGAAAAACCTGTATATAGATTTAGTGAAAACTTTGATAATATAACTGTCAAACTGCCTCAGACTAGTGTAGACAAAGAAACAAAAGTAAATGTAGTGGTGGTTATGCAGACAGAGATAAATACTTATTCAGGGAAATTTACTATAATCAATATAATCACTAATGATAATGTAAAATATACCATAATTCCATCCCATACCCCTCCAAGTATAAATAAAATAGTACCAGAGAAAATTCAAGTAGTTGAGGATAGAGTTACTTTAGACTATGGGCTAAAGGAAGATATGGTAATAGGAATAGAAGGGCAAAATTTCAAAGTAATTAGAAGTAAAGATCCAGATACAAAAAAGGATATAACCAATTATCCAGTAGTAGGTTTAGGAGCTAATATGGTAAATCCAGAGGAAGGAATGGTTCTAAGGATAAACCCAGAAAGAGAAGGGCAGGTTGAAATATACAGAGATGGAAAATGGACTGTTCTTCCTGGTGCAGATATGGTGGTATTAGATGCCAAGGGAAATATAATAGATGGAACAATAGATAAGGATACAGGAAGTAAAATTATAATAACTATACCTAAATCTGCAGGGGTTAGAATCCCTAAAGAATCTGTTACCACTGATTTAAAAAATCCCATACCGAAACCAGTATATATAATGAATCCCATATTAGGTAGCAAAGAGCCAGGATATCCAGTATCCAACGATAATGTAACTTTAATGTTTATAGACTTAAAGGATAGTCTACCTCCCACTATAGATAAGGTAGAACCTAATGTAGTTGCCATAGATTCAGGGGAAGAGATTACAGTAACTGGTTCCAATTTTAAACAGGGAATTAGGGTATTTGTAGGTGGAGTAGAAGTAACAGGTGTAAAACAGGAGCTAGACCCATCAGGCTTACACACAGTACTTAAATTTAATGCACCTAAATTTCCTCAAATAATAGAAGGGCCTACAAAACTTATGGTGATGAATCCCGATGGAGGCCAAGCTTCTAAGGACTTTACCTATGTAAAATCCCTACAAAGAGACCCAGTATTGATGGATTTTTCACCTAAGAAGGGTACTTTAAATACAATAGTAGTAGTAGATGGGGACAATTTCTTAGCACCTAATCCAGCAGTATCTTCTACTTTAGGTATGGATATATATAAATTAATAGGTAGTAGAATATTAATGGATGGAAAAGATATAAATGAATACAATATAGATTCTAGTGGAAATATTAGTTTGGAAAAATATAAAAACGACAATGAATATTTAATAATCCAGGAAGATACTACTGTAAAACTTTCTAGTTATTATCATAGTATAATATTAGAAGACAAAAATAGAACAAACAACTTCTACATTATATATCAGGACAATAGAGGAAATATAATCCTCTCCGATGGAGGCTCTAGTAGGGATGAAAGTAGTATAATAAATGAATATTATATAATGGATAGAGATGGTAGATTAATAGCAGAAAAAGATGGACAGGAATATGATGTTACTATTACATCTGAAGGAATAAAATTAACAAAAGATGGACAAACTTTAGAATTGATTATGAAAACCCCTTATAAATTTATAGAGAATGGAGAAATATATGGTTCAAGAGTTCATGTAATAGACAAACATAGAATAGAATTTAAAGTACCTCAACTAACCTCCAAATTACCTGATGGCTATAAAATTACAGTAGAAAATCCAGATACTAAAAAATCTACAGCAAAGGATTTATTCTACTATTATGAAACTGTATCTATTAAACCAGAGATTACAGCTATAAAGCCTAGTATAGGCTCTATAGAAGGAGGCTATCAAATCTTAATAGAAGGGAAAAACTTTGAAGATGATTCTAAAGTATATATAGATGGATTATTAGTACCAGCCAATGATGTAAAAAGGGAAATTAGGTCAGGGGTAGATACCCTAATCATCACCAAGATGCCCTCTTATAGAAGGAATATGGCTGAAGAAGGTACAGATAGAAAAGTAGTACCAGTAGTAGTGGAAAATGGAAATGGAGGTACTGCTTTAGGTAGATTTACCTATGTAATTCCCCCATCTGCTAAGCCTATTATAGATAGTGTAGAATTCCAAAAGGAAACTCAGGTAGGCTCTGCAGGGGGGAATGAGATATTAACTATAACTGGGAGGTACTTTAAATTTGAAGAACCTTGGAGTTTAACTAAAAAGTATAGAGATTGGATAGAAGGAGAAAGAAATGGAGTTAAAATATACTTTGAAGATTTAGATGGAGATGGATCCCATACATCCTACTCCAACTGGATGGATTATATAGAAAAAGATGGACCAACTAAAAATTTGTCCATAGAAGTGGGAACCTTTGAAAAATATCTAGATTCTCCAGTACTTCCCAAGGTAAGAATAGGAGGTATAGAAGCCAAAATTGTAGAATTTGGCACCAACTATATAAAGGTGGTAACACCCCAGATTACCCCAGGACGTCATGAACTATATGTGGTAAACAATGACTTTGGAACTTCCAATAGAG
>JAAYFV010000090.1 GCA_012728075.1 Tissierellia bacterium | reverse complement strand
TGGCGTATAGACGATGATGGTACCAATTCCTACAAGGGGTTTTTACCTTATTTTAATTATCTAATGAGCACTAATTATAAATATCCTTTTTTAAATAATTCTATTACCTGTTTTAATTTGATTAGAAAATATGGCCATTATCTATTTGGTATATACAAAGAGGGTAGGGAAACTAAATACTATATGTATGGGGTACCAGGAATGTTTGTTACAGAAGAACATCCCTTCAAAGGGATAACGGGTTTTAATACCTGGTATGAATCTGCAAATGGATTAGGATATTGGATACTATATATAAATCCTATGACTGGGGAGATAATATATCCTCTAAACCCCATGGTTCCCGCCTATTAGTACCAAAAAAATAGAAGAGGAGGTTGTCTTAAAACAATTGAATAACAATATGGATGAAAGAGAAATTTGTGAAGTAAGTGCAACAGATGAAATTACCCTTAAAAAGATAAAGGATAGTATGTACGATGAAGATATCATAAACCGTCTGTCCCAGACTTTTAAAGTTTTAGCAGATCCTACAAGGCTTAAAATAATATATGTATTATCAAAAAAACCTTTGTGTGTATGTGATATTGCCAATCTATTGGGCATGAGCCAATCTGCTATATCCCATCATTTAAGGCTATTGAGAAATCTAAGGCTTGTAAAATTTAGAAAAGAAGGAAAAATGGTCATATATTCCTTAGATGATGATCATGTACTACAACTATTTAAACAGGGTATGGACCATGTAATACATGATTAAATAATGAGGGCTATATTCTATCCCTCATTTTTTTCTTTATATTCACATTTACCACATACAATATCCACAGCCTCTGTAATCTTGGTTAATACTGTAATCCTTTGTTGCCTATCCAATAAAAATGCCTTCTTCTCCCCTTCGCTAGTAGAAGATAAAAAGTACATAGGAGGAAGGCTATTTAATGTAATTGCTTTAATATCGTTTTCACACTTTTTGCTTTTGCATATATCATATTTTTCCTTTACTTCACTATAAACTTGATCCACTAATATTTCCATATAGTTTTTCAATTTATCACCGCTTTCTAAAATCAATTGATAATCATTTAGTAGTCATAATTATCTATACATTATAGTACTATATACCTACTATGTCAAATAAAATAAATTGGCATTTTGATTAATTCAATAGGATAGGGTGTAATATAGAGGTAAGTAAAAAAACTTGACACATATACCCTATAGGGGTATAATATATAGTGTAAATATAATTTCACAATGTTTAAGGAGGAATATAAATGGCTGATGTAGTTATTTTTACTAGTAATACTTGTCCATACTGTATAGCAGCAAAGGAATATTTAGATGAAAAAGGTGTATCCTATACTGAGAAGAATATACAGACAGATAAAACTGCGAGAAAAGAACTGATGAGTATGGGACTCATGGGTGTTCCTGTGTTATTAATTGATGGTGAAGAGATAGTGGGTTTTGATAAGGCAAAAATTGATCAATTATTAGACAAATAAACAGTATAAAAATTATAATTAGGTAATAAAAAGGTCTCTTTCCTTTTAAAAGGAAAGAGACCTTTTTATGTTTATGCATTTAAAGCCTTTAATAATTCATCTATATCCAATCCATGAACCATGGCAGCTTC
>JAAYFV010000089.1 GCA_012728075.1 Tissierellia bacterium | reverse complement strand
TTTGATGGTATCTCATGACTATCAATAGTTTTATCTTGCACAATATCATTGGGTGCTCCACCAGTATCGCCAGAATAGTTATCAAAATTATCAGTTTTCAATTCTTCACTTTTATAGGATTCCCCTAACAAATTTTCCACCATATCTTGTCCAAATTTTAAAGGTATTAACTGCATGAATTCACTATCTATTAAATCTTCAACCACCATTTTAAAAGATACTTTTATTATTGGATCTGGACTTTTTAATACATCTAATGTTTCCCTACCTTCTTCAAATGTAATCTCATAAGATTTTGGTGGTTCAATATCTATTTTTTTCTGAAATATCTCCGATAAAGATGTACAAGCTGAACCCATCATTTGATTCATTACTTCTGATATAGCGCTTAAATCCAATTCTGTTAGCTCTCTATCTGTATCAATCTCTTCATTACCTAGCATTATATCAGTTATTATTTTCACATCATCTACATTTATTATAAGTACATTTGAACCTTCAAATCCCTCTTTATATCTAACATCTACTGCAACAAAAGGAATTGGATATTCATAGGATAATTCTCCAGCAGTAGTCACTGTAACCTTTGGAGTAGTTATTATAACCTTTCTATTTAATAAAGTAGATAAAGTAGTCGCAGCGGTTCCCATACTAATATTGCCTATTTCACCTATAGTATCTTTTTCTATATCTGTTACTATATCATCTTCATCATGTTCTGTATTTGTATTTTCAGTTCCCTTTAATAAGGAATCTATCTCTTCTTGGGAAAGCATATCTTTAGTCATCTTCATCACCATCCTTTACAACCTTTACTATTTTAATTGCCATCTTGTTTCTAGATACACCAATATCCCCTAAAAATTTTACTTGAGAACCAATTCTAACCTTAGCCATATCATCAATTCCTCTGTCAAGTTTTATTACATCTCCTTTTTGTAAATCTAAAACATCCTGTATTCTTACCCTTGTAGAACCTAGTTCAACTTTAACAGGTACTCTTGTATCCAACATCCTTTGCCTTATAACTTGCATCTCTTTTTCAGATAAATCTTTCTGTGCTGTAGAAAACCAGTATTTAGTACTTAATTTGTCCAATATAGGCTCTATAACTAAATGAGGTACACAAATATTTAACATTCCCTCAGTAGAGCCCACTTCAATATTCATAGTTACAAGGGCTATTGTCTCATTAGGAGGCACTATTTGAGCAAATTGTGGATTGATTTCAATTTTATCCAACTTAGGTTTTAATTGAATTACATTGCTCCATGCTTCTTGGATTAAAGGCATTACTTTTACCATCATATTATCCAGCAACGATAGTTCTATTTCAGTAAAAGCTCTAACCTCTTGTTTTTCAGTACCATCTCCGCCTAAAAGTCTATCTAATATAGCATAAACTACATTTGTTGATATATCCATTAATATTTGCCCATTTAATGGATTAAAATCTATAATGCTTAAAAAAGCAGGATTAGATATTGCATTACTAAATTCACTATAGGCAAATTGATCCACAGTTAAGATAGATATTTTTACTGGTGCTCTCAAGTAACCAGATAAAAAGGTTTGAAACAATCTACCAAAGTTTTCGTGGATTATTTCCAATGTCCTCAATTGGTCTTTTGCAATTTTTTGTGGATTTCTAAAATCGTATTTTTTTACCTTAGTTGAACTCTCTACCTCTTGAATTTCCTTAACATCAACTTCTCCAGAACTTAATGCCTGAAGTAGTGCATCAATTTCACTCTGTGATAATACTTCGGACAATGGCCTTCACCCTCTCCTTACTGAATAATTAGATCATCAAAGTATACATTGGTTATGGCTACGTCGTCAAATAGCTTTATTAAACTCTCTTTTATCTCTTTTTGCAGCTTAATTTGTCCCTCATCCCCTTGCAACTCTTCTTCTGTTTTACTTCTAATAATTTTATTTATATCATCTCTTATTAAAAATTGTTTGTTCTCCAGTAGTTCTAGGGTGTTTTTATTATTTGTTTCTATAGTTACTTTTACCCTTACTATTTTTTTACTATCTTTTATATTGCAATACATATCCTATAAAGTTAAATTAAATGTTTCAGAATGTTTTTTGTTAGAATTGTCAGCATTATTATTTCTATAAAAAGCAATACCCAACACAATACCAACAATTGCTAACACAACTACCAACACTAGAATAATAACCAATATTGCATTTCTATTATTCATATTATCACTCCATTTCCCTTGCTATGGCTCAATTTCTTCAAAAGAAGATCTTAAAATAACTATATCTACTCTCCTATTTTTAGCCTTATTTTCCCTAGTATCATTAGGAGCTATAGGTCTATAATAGCTATATCCTGAAGAAGAAATCCTATTTCCTTCAATATTTTCTTCTTCCACAAGATATCTTAATACATTAGTAGCCCTAATTACAGATAGTTCCCAATTTGTTGGATATTTTTTAGAATAGAGTATAGGATCTGTATCCGTATGTCCTTCAACTTTGATCAATTTATCTTTAAATTCATCTCTATTTAATATCTCAGCTACACTTTTTAAAATCTCCTTGGACTCAGGTTTTAAATCTGCCTTCCCTGAATCGAAAAGCACATTATCCATGAAACGTACAACAAGACCCCTTTCTTCTACAGAAAGAATAATTTCTTCTCCAAGCCCTATGCTCTCTGCATATTCTTCTAAAATATCCTTTAGTTTTTCTAAATCTTCCTCCAATAATCCTTCTGTAGATCCAAGATTTTCATCTAAATTTAAGCTTGTACCTCCTTCTAACACTCCTGCACCACCTTGAAAGCTACTCATTATGCTTCTAAATTTTTGTGCATCGATTTCAGAAAAAGAAAACAGAAGTACAAAGAAAGTTAGTAACAAGGTTACCATATCACTATAAGTTGTAAGCCAGTTACCAGTATTATTCTGTTCATCTTTTCGTCTTCGCCTTCTCATTATATTCCCTCTCTCTCCAGCTGTTTCCTATAATCTCTTCTCATTTCAGGAGGTATAAATGTCTTAAGCTTTTCCTCAATGATTCTAGGATTTTCTCCTGCTTGTATAGATAGTAATCCTTCTACCATTAGTTCCTTAACCAATATTTCTGATTTACTTCTAATTTTTAGTTTTTGAGCCATTGGTAAAAAAACCACATTAGCTAACATGGAACCATAAAAAGTAGTCACTAGCGCAACAGACATATTTGGACCTATAGTGCTAGGATCATCCAAATGTCGTAACATATTTATTAATCCAATTAATGTTCCCAACATACCAAATGCAGGTGAATATGTACCCATTGTTTCAAAAATACTCTGCCCTTCAGTATGTCTCTCTTCTAAAAATACTAACTCAGTTTCTAATATGTTTCTAACCAATTCAGGATCAGTGCCATCAACTATTAACATTATTCCCTTCTGCAAGAAATCATCATCTAAATTTTCTGCATACTCCTCTAAGGATAGCAATCCTTCTTTTCTTGCCACATTAGCCAAGTTTATGATTTCTTCTATTACATTATCTGGGGAAATTTCATCACGTACAAATGCTTTTTTTATAATTTTAAATGTATTGAAAAAATTTTCCAATGGAAAACTAGCTAAAGTTGAAGCTATAGTCCCTCCTAATACGATGATTATTGAAGGTAGATCAAAATAGGAACTTATATCCCCAGATGTGACTATTCCCCCTATAACAAATGCTAGTCCCAAAATGAGACCAATAATTGTTGATATATCCAATTGCTACACCTCTTTCTCATCAACTATTCTTTTATATTCTATAGATTTAGATTTAAAGTCTATAACTTTATCTATTATTTCATCCACCGTTTCTGCTACTACTATTTTTTGACCAGTAGTAAGGGTGATTACCGTATCAGGGGTTTCTTCAACATATAGTATTAAATCACTATTTACTACAAATTCTTTTCCATTTAGCCTTTTCACTTTAATCATAATATCCCACCTTTTAAGGTAGGGTAGGTAGAGCTACCTACCCTTTGTTAATTATCTTTTCATATTGACTAGTTCTTGTAACATCTCATCGGATGTAGTTATAATTCTAGAATTAGCTTGGAAACCCCTTTGGGTAGTTATCATTTCAGTAAACTCCATGGATAAATCTACATTAGACATCTCTAATGTACCCGATGCTATAGGTCCATATCCACTAGTACCAGCCTTTCCAAATTGAGGTTCCCCAGAGTTTCTTGTATCTACAAAAAAGTTGTTCCCCATCTTTTGAAGTCCCATTGGATTATCAAATTTAGCTAACATAATTTGCCCTAATGCTTTCCTCTCCCCATTAGTAAAAACCCCTAATACAATTCCTGTATCATCGATGGAATACCCTTCTAGCTTTCCTGAAGAGTTACCATCCTTTGCATAAGGTTTTGCATCCATATCGTTAGCATGTTGGGTAAGTAGCCTATAACTATCATTATCTTCTGAATCAAATAAAGTTATATTTTCAAAAGTTCCTGATGGGCTAACAGGATCTATTGTATTTTTTTCCTTGTTCCTATCAAATTTAATATCACTTAATCCTGTTAACAATACTTTAAATTCTCCTGCATCTTCTCCTTCTAAAGAATTTTCCCCAATTCTAACTAATTTTCCAGTAGAATCAAATTCTAATTCTAAAGAATTTCCTTCTGGGATTACACTTGGATTTTCTATATAGTTTCCTGTTGCTTGTTCAGTAATTCTATCTACAGTAAGTTCCCAAGTATTACCTTCTTGAGAATTTGTTAGCTTCTTAAATTTGAAAGTAATTATATAGGAATTTCCCAAACTGTCTTTTATAACAGTATCAGCTTTATGCACACCATTTTCTTCCAATCTAGAGTCTAAATTTCCTTCGAAACAAATTTTACTAGTTGCAGTAGGTGCTTTAGTTTCAGATTTATTAATTCTAATTCCTCCAACTTCTGACGTAATATTTCCTTCTTCGTCGGCTACATATCCTAACACCTTATATCCATCAGCAGTAACTAGGTTTCCATCCCTATCCAAGGTAAAGTTTCCAGCTCTAGTATAGTATCTATTCTCAAAATTAGTATCATCAGATACTACAAAAAAGCCTTCTCCATCTATCATTAAATCTTCAGGATTGTCTGTCCTCTGAGCAGGACCTTTAGTATGAATAGTGTTAATGGAGCCAATGGATACTCCTAGTCCTACCTGTTGAGGATTGGTACCTCCTCTACCTTCCTGAGGAGCACTAGCCCCTCTTATAGTTTGACTAAATACCTCTTGAAAGGTCATAGTGCCTTTTTTATAACCTACGGTATTTACATTAGCAATATTATTTCCTATAACATCCATCTTGTTCTGGTGGGCTCTTAAGCCAGATACCCCAGCATACATTGATCTCATCATAAATATTACCTCCCATTTACTGGGCAGCTGTATATCTTCTATCAGTCAGATATACATAACCTCCTAAAAGGTCCGGTTATACTATAACTGCCCCATCTATATTAGTAAATACATTGTTTTTTAATTGTTCTTTGCTAAATGTGGTTATTATAGTCTTATTCTTTATACTAGCAATAAAAGCCTTATCTCCTACAAATATTAAAGCATCCTTTATTCCTTTTTCTTCCGCTTTATTAAATCCAATTTTCAATTGTTCCAACTCATCTTCGCTTAATTGAATATTTCTTGTATCTATTCTTGAAATAGCATGTTTAGAAAATTTAATTTCATTATTTTTATTTTTTGTTTTTTCAAGTATTTCTTCAAAATTCTTATTAGATATATTATTCATTTTCCTATTGTTTTGAGATGAGTTAATAATTTGACTTTCTAATTGTTTTATTTTTATATTATTCATGGTTATCATCCTATTCTTGAATTACATTAATCATCTTCCTTAGAATCTGCTTTTTCTAAATTTTCTATTGCAGTAACCAATTCATCATAAGCATTTTGAATTTCTTCTAAAGTTGCATCTTCTTTATCAAATATTTCCTTAGCAGCTAATAAAGCTGTGCTAAATTTTTCCCAAGTTTCTTTTGTATAATTAGATTCCTTCAGTTCTTCAGCAGATTTTATTTTGGTCCATAATTCTATTTTCCCAACTTGATCTTCAGGAATTTCCCCAAAATAAGTTTCTAAAGCTTTTCTAATATTAGTTATCTCTTTAAGCATTAATACATTTGCTTGAATTTGATTTAAATTAATTATATCCATAGTCTCTAAAAGCTCTTCACTTAAATTTTCAACATTTTTATTTAAATTTTGCATCTGTTCTAAAGAGCTAAATTGTGCTAATTGTGCTATAAACTCCTTATCTTCCATTGGATTTAAAGGATCTTGATTAGCTAATTGTGTTGTTAATAATCTTAAAAAAGCATCTTTATCTAAATCGTTTTTTTTAGTTTCTAAAGGTTTTTTATTATCTATTTCATCATCAATATAACGAATATGTTCTTTATATTCTATATTACCTATTTTCATATTAACACCTCCTTAAGCCAATAAATTTATACTCCCTTTTTCATTTATAATTGGTAATGTATTTTGCATATATGTCTCTTTTTCTATTAATTCTTTATTTTTAATTTTTAATTTAGTTGGTGATTTATTCTGTTTTTTGTTTGAATTAAAATCTAAGTCACCTTCTCTTTCAAAATCCTCATTTGTTCCTACAAATACTTCAAAGGTTTTAATATCTAAACCATTTTCCCTCATATCTTCTTTTAATTGATATAGATTTGCCTCTATAATCTCTTTAGTCCTGTAATTATCTACCATGATCTTGGCTAATATAGAACCTTTTTCCATCTCCATCTATAGCATCAATTCCCCAAGTATCTCAGGCTTTAATTTCAACCTTATTTCTTGCTTAAAATCATCTAAATTTAACTTTGCTTCTTCTACAATCAGTTTAAATATATCCCTATGATTTATTTCTTTTAATTCCTCTTTATTTCCCTCTATATTCTTTGTGGTATTAATCTCTCTATCAACTATTTCTAATAAAGGGTTGTTTGGGGAATCGTTAAATTCTACCCTTTCTTCTAGTAGTTCTTGAGTATCCCCTATTACAATATCATTTATTATAGATTCATCTCCTAAATCAGGTTCGTTTTCTAATGACTGTATCCACTCCTCTGACTTTTCTTGAGCTTCTAATGGTTTCTGTACTAAATCAAATTCATCAGGACTTTCCTTGTTTGTATTACTATTGCTACTATCTGTTGATTTTCCTTGTTGTTTATAGGGAATAGTATTTTCAATTGTCTCTTTAATTTGATTTAGTAATACTTCTACTTCTTCTAACTCTAATGGAAATTCGTCTATAGTTTCCAATTCATTCCCTGATGGACGTATAGTTTTAATTTCTATTAAAAATTCTTCTATATACTCTATCAAATCCATAATATTCTCTAAAGCTGAATATTCAAATGAATTTTCTTCTATCAATTGTTCAAATTTAGCTAATTGAAAATCCATATCTAACTTTAACTGTTCAAAATTTTCTTGGTTTTTAAATTGAAGTCCTAATTTATCTATTAACATCCACAGCTCATTCATCAATGCTAATACTTCATCTTTTATATCCATTTTAGTCTTATCTTCTTCCTTGGTAAGCCAATTATCTTCTACATGTTCTTTAGTAATTTCTTTTATGGATTTTGTTTTATCCATGGGATTTTTGGATTCTTTATTAATATATTTATTTTTATCTTTTAGGCTTAATTCTTTTTCAAATATCTTTGAAAAATCCTCTGATTTTTCTTTAATAGATTTATTATTAGAAATGTTTGTATTAGAAGTTTCTAAGCTTTCTAGTATTGAATTAATGTTTATCATCTTATCACCTCCTATGACTTAAATTTATGGTTCAACTAACATTTGAGTTAGTTTAGAAGCTTTGTCAGTACTAATATAATTCATAATACTTGATAAAGTTTTATTTCCCATTCTAGATAGCACATCTATTACTATAGTAGAGTCTGTAATTTCGTAAGCCGGTTCAGAAAATATCTCCAAATAGGTTACTGTAGTATCGTTGTCCATCATCTTTTCAACAATTTTAGCGACTTTACTAGGATTCATCTTCTCATAAACAGAAACTAAATCATCAATTTTTTTATTGTATTCACTCATAAATTGTATTGTTTTGCTAATCTCTCCAGTTATAGATTTTTCATCTCCATTTAATTCTTCTTGTTTTCTAATGGAATTAAATAATTCTTGTATAAAATCATCATCATCTACTTTTGATAGTATCTCAGCAGATTTGAGTATAGATAAATTTCTATATATAGTCCCTAATTCATCTATAGTGTATATTTCTGTATTTCCTATTTCTTCAACTGCTGTTTCAACTGGTTTTACTTCATATAAGCCAGCTAAATCCACTAGTTTTAAATATTCAGCCTTTTTAGCTGATAACTTAGCTTCTATGGTAGATCTTATATTGTCTTCTAAAGAGAACAATATATCATCTTTAAGAGATTCATCTAGATAATATAAAATTTCTGCAGCTTTTTCTTCATCCATTACAGTAAATATTTCAGAAATATTATCTCTAAACTCCTTATCTTTCTCCATCCTCTTTGTTATTTCATTGATGGTACTCAATAAATCCTGGTTCTCTAATCTATTTACCTCATCTAAAAATTTACTTTCATTCCTATCTTTTACTTCATCATAAATAGATGAAAGGATATTTTTACTTTGCTCCCTATTTCTAACTATAGTTATTATTTCACTAGTCTTTGTAGGAGAATTTGAATTCATAATTCTTATAATTTCTGCATATAGCTTTTCATCTTCTCCTTTTATTATGTATAGCTTATCTGCAGCCGTATTAGAGTCTAAAGATAAAAAATGATTTGCTAGATACTCCTTCTTGTATTCACTGTCCACATCATCAAAATCAGATGATGAATAAAAATATTCTCCTAAAGCTCCTGGCAACTTACTTAATATATTGTTTGCTTTAGAATTGAAGGACTTATTGTTAAAATATAAAAAAGTTAATATAGATAGAGGTAGGATTATTAATAGTGTAATCAATATTAATCTTACCTTCCATGATTTTTTCTGCTTTATATTTCCCATATCTTCCATGATACTCCCCCTATTGCTGGGTACTTGTTTTATAACTTACGATTGCATCTGTCTGTTTTTCTTCATCTCTTTTTAACTGATATAAATATTCCTCATATTCCTGTTCCTTTAGTTTTTCAAATATCTTCTTTTCCTTCACAGCAGTTATCATCTCTTCTTTTGCTTCCTCTGCATCTTTTCTTGTTTTATTGACAATTTGTTCTTGTGATTTTATTTTTCTGCTTAAATCATTAATATAATTATTATACATAGCTAAATTACCAATATTGGTCTTTATAACAGTTTGATTTTTTTCGTTTTTCACAATATTCTTATATTTATTAAACTTAGCAAGTTTATCCTCTTCATCAAATAATTTTTTCTGAGCTATACCATATTGACTTTTCTTATAATCTTCAAGGGTTTTTTTATAATTAAGAACTTTTTCCAATCTAAAGTTAAAATCTACCTTCCACCATTCCCCCTATCAAAAGTTATTGATTTTTTCATATATTTCATTCATTATAGAAATGGTTTCTTCAAATGGGTAACTCTCTAAAACTTCTTGTTGCAATAATAGGTCTATATCATCCTTCAGCTGAATTGCTGTATCAATTTTTTTATTTGAACCCATTTTATATGCACCAATATTGATTAAATCTTCAGATTCACTATAAGTAGCCATCACATCTTTTATTGCATTAGCCATATTTAAATGTTCTTTATTAATAATACTTGGCATTACTCTACTCACACTAGCTAGCACATCTATAGCAGGATAATGGTTTTGATTGGCTAATTTCCTCGACAGTATAATATGACCATCTATTATACCTCTTACCATATCGGTAACTGGTTCGTTTAAGTCATCACCATCTACTAAAACAGTATATAAACCTGTTATAGTGCCTCGTGAGGAGGTACCTGCCCTTTCTAATAATTTAGGCATTATTGCAAAAACTGAAGGTGTAAAACCTCTAGTTACAGGGGGTTCTCCAATTGCTAATCCAATCTCCCTTTGAGCCATTGCAAATCTAGTAAGAGAGTCCATAAGTAGCATCACATCATTTCCACTATCTCTAAAATACTCAGCTATTGCAGTCGTTACCAAGGCTCCTTTAACCCTTATTAAAGCAGGTTGATCAGATGTGACTACCACCACCACAGATTTTTTCAATCCTTCTTCTTGTAAATCTTTTTCAATAAATTCCCTAACCTCTCTTCCCCTTTCACCAATCAATCCTATAACATTTATATCTGCAGAACTGTTTCTGGAAACCATACCCATAAGAGTACTTTTACCTACACCACTACCTGCAAATATACCTATCCTCTGTCCCTTACCGCAGGTTAACAATCCGTCTACCGCCTTAATGCCAAAGGAAAGGGGCTCAGTTATTATCTTACGTTCCAATGGATTAGGTGGATAATTAGATACAGGATATGTTTTTTCAGTCTTTATAGGTCCTTTCCCGTCTATAGGGTTACCTAGCCCGTCAATAACTCTACCTATTAGTTCCTCTCCTACATTAACCCTTAGGGTTTTACCGCTAGCAACGACTTTACTTCCTGATGCAATCCCTTCCATATCTCCCAAAGGCATGAGAAGTATTTTATCTTCTCTAAAACCTACAACTTCTGCAGTAATAGGTTCCAAACTATTGTGAGGATATATATAACAAAGTTCCCCAATGGTAGCCATAGGTCCATTAGATTCTATAGTTAATCCAGTAACTTTTGTTATATTTCCAGTGTATTTTATAAATCTTCTCCTATTAACTTCTTTTATATATTTTTTTATATCTATTCTATCTTCCATATATATCACTCATTATTCATTATAGTTAATAATAAATCTTTAATTTCTTTAAGTTGATTGTTTATACTTACATCTACATTTCCCTTTGAAGTTTCCAATACACAATCCCCTCTAATCATATCACTATTTATCCGTATATCTATTTCATCTACCAAACTTGCTTTTGCTAATATAATATCTTTAGATCTTTTAACTGCTTCATAATCTTCTTCAGATACTATTATAGTTAACTTTTGTGATATTTCTAAATTATCTATTCCGTTTAATATTAAGGATACTATAAGTTCTTCGTCTTCTTCTACTTTTTCATATAGTACCTTTTCATAAACAGATATTACCAGTTGAATCAAATCCTTCTCTACATCCTTTAATAGATAATTTCTCTTGTCAATATATTCCTTTTTAATATCCAAAGCTTGGGATATTAATTTTTTTGAATCTTCTTTGCCTTCTTTGTATCCTTTATAATAACCATCGTCATATCCTTCCTTATAGCCTTTTTTATGACCAATTTCATATCCTTTTATTTCACTTTCTTTAAATATATCTTGAGCTCTCTTGTGTGTATTATTTAAGACTTCTTCAGATTTTTCATAAGCAGAGTTGATAATCTCTTCAGATGTTTTCATTGCATCTTTAATTATTTCATCGTATTTTTCTCTAGCTTCTTCTAAAAGAGCTTCATATATAGAGGTATCTGTTTCTTCTTCTCTAGATACTAATTGTCTTTCAATAATTCTTGTAGATTTTATAATATTAGACAATGATTTCATCTCCTCCTCTAGGAGTGATTATTTCCCCGTCTTCTTCAAGTTTTCTAATTACATTTACTATATTCTGTTGCGCTTCCTCAATATCTCTTATCCTTACTGGGCCCATAAATTCTATATCTTCTTCTATCATTTCTACAAGTCGTTTACTCATATTTGCAAATACTACTTCCTTAACCTCTTCACTTGCACCTTTTAAAGCAATAGCCCATTGAGAGTTATCAATTTCTCTGATAATTCTTTGAATGCTTCTATTGTCTAAGGCCACTATATCCTCAAACACAAACATTCTCCTTCTTATTTCCTCGCTTAGCTCAGCATCTCTAATATCTAATTCTTCCATGATAAACTTTTCAGTACCTCTATCTACTGAATTTAGTATATCAACAACAGTCTGTACTCCTCCAGTAGTTGTAAAATCTTGAGCCAACATCCCAGAAAATTTAGTTTCTAATACCTTTTCAATTTCTTTTACAACTTCAGGTGATGTTCTATCCATTATTGCTATTCGCCTTGTAACCTCTCCTTGTTTTTCTGGTGGCAAATTGGCTAATATTTGAGCTGCTTGATTAGGATTAAGATAGGATAGTATTAAAGCTATAGTTTGAGGATGCTCATTTTGTATATAATTTAATAATTGATTGGGATCTGCCTTTCTTATAAATTCAAAAGGTCTCACATGTAAGGAGGAAGTTAATCTGCTTATTATATCTATTGCCTTATCTGGTCCAACAGCCCTTTCTAAAATTTCTTTAGCATATTTTATTCCACCTTCTGATATATACTCTTGAGCTAATGCAATTTGGTAAAACTCTTCTAGAACTTCTCTTTTTTCTTCTGCTGATACCATTCGGGTATTTGCAATTTGTAATGTTAACTCTTCTATCTCTTCTTCGTTTAAATGCTTGAATATTTCTGCAGATTTCTCTGGACCTAAAGAAATTAATAATATAGCAGCTTTCTCTTTCCCATTAAATTCTCTCTTTACCATATTAAATCACCCTATTCATTTAGCCATGTCCTTAGTAATTGTGCTACTGCTTCTGGCTTATTATCAACAAGTTTGTCTATTTGTGCCTTCATCTTGGATTCTTCCGTTTCAAATTCCAAATCTTGTACTTCAGTCTCAATTAGTGTTTCTTCATCTATTTCTGGTTCAAACCCTTCAATATCCTCTTGGCGTCTTCTATACGCCACATAAGCTACTACAGCTGATGCTAAAATGATAGACAATATAATCGGCAGCCACTTCATGTCCCTTTTCTCTTCTGCTGTTTCTAAATCATCCTTTCTAAAGTTTTGAGCCTTAACTTCTACTTGTTTTGTATCTAACCCTGTTGCAGCATAAATTAAATCAGTAATTTCATCTTCTAACCCTGGTGTAAACTCTCCATCAATTAAAGCATTTCTATTGATAAGTACAGCTACAGTAATATCTTCTACTTGACCTGGTGCTTTTCTAATTTCTTTATTAATCTCATTTAATTCATAATTTATAGTATTGCTAATCTTGCTATAGCGTTCATTTCCATCTTCCATCATCTGGTAATCTTCAGGATCCATATTAGGGTCTACTCCAGGTATTCCTCCTTCAGTAGCATCTGCCATATGTTCTTCTATTTGTTCCATACTTCTAATTAAACCTTCATCATTTCCTTCAATTGGAGGTGCAAATTCAACTATACTTGTGTTTTCACTATCAAAATTAATCTTAACACTAGATCTCACATCTACATTACCAGCCCCAAAGACATTTTCTAAAAATTCTCGTAAGCTATCATTTATTCTAAGTTCTAAATTGTGCTTTATAACAAATTGATCTGTCAATAAAAAATCTTCATCTTCATGTTCTTCACTCAACAATTTGCCTTCACTATCTATTATCTTCACATTTTCTGGATCCATGTTTATTGAACCTGCTACAAGATTTTTTATAGCAGTTATAGTTTCACCCTTTAACGGTCTATTGTCAGTCCTTTCTATAAATACTGAAGCTGTAGTTTCCATTTTATTCTCTTCTAATATGAAACCAGTTCCTTCTTTCACATCTATGTACACAGTAGCATTTTCAATGCCATCTATTTCCGATATGGTGGATGAAAGTTCGCTTTGTAGTGCATATTTCATTCTTTCCTTCTTATCGTAATCTGTCATGGTCCAGCTACTGTCATTAAAAGCATCTATAAAGCTATAACCTTCTTTAGGTAAACCATAAGAAGCCAATTCAATTTTTATCTTATTCTTCATATCAGCTGGTACTAATATAGTAGTACTACTATCTTTATCTGGAGTTTTCCATTTCACTCCCATTTCATCTAATTTTTTAGTTATTTGGGCCATATCCTTCAAGGATAGATCTTCGTAAAGTACTTCATATTTAGGTCTAGTAAGTATAATTGTAAGTATTATTATTGTAAGAATTATTGCAGCGGAAATAATGAGTATTTTTTTTCGTTTATTTTTATCCATTTCATTCCAATACTCATTCAATTGATTCCGCATATGTTGTATTGTTTCCCCCACCTTAACACCTCATTTCTTGCAACATTATTTCCTATATCTGCATTCTCATAATCTCTTTATAAGCTTCAACAATCTTATTTCTTATACTTAGGGTTAACTGAAGAGCGATATTAGCTTTTTCTGTTGCAATAGTTATATCATGAAGATTGTCCACTTCTCCTGTAATAAGGAGATTTTTATATTCCTCTTTTTCCCTTTGCAATTGATTTACCTTGTCCAATGATTCTTCCAATAAATTGCTAAACTTTAAGTCTTCTTTTTTTGTGCTGTGCTCTTTATCCTCATAGTGAAAAGCTGGTTTGTATGGAGTAATTGTTTTAATCTGCATATAATTACCTCCTACCTATTTCTAAAGCCTTCATCAACATGGTTTTGCTTGTATTCATAGCGGTAATATTGGCCTCATACGCCCTTTGAGCATCAATCATATCTACCATTTCTTTTACCATTTCTACATTAGGTAACATTACATAGCCATCTTCATTAGCATCAGGATGGCCAGGCTCATATACTAATCTAAATGGAGCACTATCTTCAACTACTTCCCTTATCTTTACTCCTCCACCTGTAAATTTATTGCTATACTCATCTAAATAAGAAGAAAAAGATTTATCCTTATTTTCCTCAAATACTACCATTTGTCTTCTATATGGCATTCCCCCTGTAGCTCTAGTGGTATTTGCATTTGCTATATTTTTGCTTATTATATCCATACGAGTTTTTTCTGCTGTTAACGCAGAAGCACTAATATTGATTGAATCAAACATACCCATTAATACTTACTCCCTTCATTAATAACATTTTTTATCTTATCAAACTCATCTATAGTTTGGCTTACAAGAGCATTGTACATTATGGTATTTTTTGCTAAATTTGCTGATTCAGTATCTATATTTACATTATTTCCATCAAATCTATAGGAGAAATTTTTATCTACTATTATTTCCGGTTTAATGTCATTTATATTTTGGGATATAGGAAAATGTTTAGGGTGAGTTCTAACTAACTTATTTTCTTCTTTTTCCATTGCTTTCTTTAGTTTATCTTCAAAGCTTACAGTTAATCTTTTATAATTTGGTGTGTTAGCATTGGCTATATTATGACTTATAGTCTTATTTCTAAGCCATACCCCATCTAAAGTTTTATTTAATATGTCCACATTATTATAAAATTGTTTTAACACTTTATCACCTCTTTATAATAAATATTATTACAATAATCCATAAGTTTCAACATTTATATCCAATATAGTTTGTTTTTAAATTTTTAAATAAATATTAGCCTTTCTTTGCTTATATTCTACATAATACCAGATAATCCTCCATATTTGTAGTAGTATTTTGATGAAAATTGGTAAATCCTTCTTAAGACCTAATAAAGAATAAAAAATAGTGGGGAAACCCCACTATTTTTATTCTTTAACCTTTTCTAGCTCCTCCAATAACTTGTCGTTTAAGATCTTTATATGAGTACCTTTCATCCCTAAAGATCTAGATTCGATTACCCCAGCAGATTCAAATTTACGTAGAGCATTAACTATTACCGAACGGGTAATGCCTACTCTATCAGCAACTTTGCTAGCTACTAGTAAACCTTCATCACCATCTAATTCTTCAAATATATGCTCCATGGCTTCTAACTCAGAATAGGATAGGGTATCTATTGCCATTTGAACTACAGCTCTCTTCCTAGCTTCTTCCTCCATTTCTTCACTTTTAGAACGAAGTATCTCCATACCTACAATAGTAGCACTATATTCTGCCAAAACCAAATCATCCTCAGTAAATTCTCTACCAAAACGAGCTAAAACTAAAGTACCTAATCTTACACCACCACTATTTATTGGAATTATAGTAGTAATTTTATCTGGATAATCACACTCTGAGACTTGATCAAATACACATTCAGTAATTTCTTCTACATTTTCTTTTGTTTCCTCTACTTTCAATAATTCATCATTATACTTTTTAGGAAATCTTTTCTCTTTAACTATCTCAGATTGGATTATATCGCAATCAAACCCAGTAGATAATTCATATCCTAATACCCTGCCTTTTCTACTAGCTATATAAACATTTGCATCTAATATTTCACTGAGTATTTTACTTAGTTCTTGAAACGATACAGGCTTTGAACCTGAGCTTTGTAATGTCTTATTTAATCTTCTTGTTTTTTGTAATAAACTTTCCATCAACTATATCCTCCTTCTATAATATATATTTTGATATATCTCTTTGTTGTATATCTGTCATTAATTTTTTATTTACATAAGCCTCATCTATAACTATATCCCTATTATCTAGATTAGAAGCTTCAAATGAAATATCTTCCAATAATTTTTCTAAAACTGTCTGTAATCTCCTTGCACCTATATTTTCAGATTGTTCATTTGTAATATATGCAGCTTTAGCAATAGCTTTGATAGCTTCCTCAGTAAATTTTAAATTAACACCCTCTGTACTTAATAGTAGTTGATATTGTTTTATTATAGCATTTTTAGGCTTAGTAAGTATTTCAACAAAGTTTTCTTCAGTTAGATTTTCTAATTCAACTCTAATAGGAAATCTCCCTTGAATTTCAGGAATTAAATCACTTACCTTTGAAACATGAAAAGCACCTGCTGCAATAAACAATATATGATCTGTTTTTACAGGGCCATATTTTGTCATGACTGTAGTACCTTCTATAATTGGTAGTATATCACGCTGGACTCCTTCTCTAGAAACATCTAATCCTCCACTATAATCTTTTCCAGCAATCTTGTCAATTTCGTCAATAAAAATGATTCCTGTTTCCTGGGCTTTATCTATTCCTAATCTTGTAACCTCATCCATGTCTATAAGCTTTTGTGCTTCTTGATTGCCTATTATCTTTCTGGCCTCTTTTATGGTAACCTTTTTCTTCTTAGTTTTCTTAGGTAAAAAATCTCCAAATATATCTTCCATGTTTATATTGTATTCTTCCATACCAAAGCCGCTAAACAATTCTATAGTAGAGTTATAATTATCTTCAACTTCTATCTCTATGACTTCGTTTTCTAGTTCCCCCTTTAACAATTTTTCCCTTATTTCATTTCGTTTATTCATTATATGTTCTTTTTCCTTTAATGAATTTTCGTCTTCTTCTTCCTTTGTACTGAACAAAGCTTCCAATGGATTAGAACTCTTTCTCTTTGAAGATATAGGAATTAATATATCTAGTATCTTTTCGTCAGCAATTTTTTCGCTTTTCCCATAAACTTCTTCGATTTTCTCAACTTTAACCATTCGAATAGATTCTTCTACTAAGTCTCTAACCATCGAATCTACATCTCTTCCAACATATCCAACTTCTGTGAATTTTGTAGCTTCTACTTTTATAAAAGGCGCCTCCACCAGCTTAGACAATCTTCTAGCTATCTCAGTTTTACCTACTCCTGTTGGACCTATCATAAGGATATTTTTCGGTCTTATCTCTTCTTTAAATTCTTCAGATAATAGGTTTCTTCTATATCTATTTCTCAATGCAATAGCTACAGCTTTCTTAGCTTTTTTTTGTCCAATAATATACTTATCTAACTCTTCAACTATTTCCTTTGGTGTAAGCTCAACCATATATTATCCCTCCTAAATTACCTCAATGGTAATATTGTTATTAGTATAAATACATATGGATGAAGCAATTAATATAGATTCCTGGGCTATTTCCTCTGCGTTTAAGTCCGAATGCTTTAGAAGGGCTTTACCAGAAGCATAGGCATAGTTACCTCCAGAACCTATGGCAATTATTCCGTCTTCTGGCTCTATTACTTCTCCATTTCCGGAAATAAGGAGTAAGTTTTCATCGTCTGCTGCAATTAGCATAGCTTCTAAGCGTCTTAAAACTTTATCCCTTCGCCATTCTTTAGCTAACTCTACAGCAGCCCTTTTAAGATTCCCACTATATTGTTCTAATTTTTCCTCTAGGATCTCTGCCAAAGTAAGTGCATCGGCAACTGAACCAGCAAATCCTATTATAACATTATCGTTATATATTTTTCGAACTTTTTTTGCAGTATTTTTCATAATAGTTGCATTACCAAAGGTAATCTGTCCATCTCCAGCTATAGCAACTTTTCCTTCCTTTTTAACTGCTACAATAGTAGTACCCTTTAACAATTCCAACACCTCGATTCACAACTTGGTTAATAGACAATTCTGAATATTTAGCCACACATATAATAGATTACTATATTTTTAACAAAATGTACAGGATATTTTATTCTTTTTCTATCTTTTTATATCCACATTCTTTATTTATACATTGTATTATAGTACCTTTTTTTGTCTTTTTATTGACCATAATACCATTGCACTGAGGACATTTTTCCTTTATGGGTTCATCCCAAGAAATAAAATTACAATCTGGGTAATTGCTACACCCGTAAAACAATCTCCCCTTTCTGGATCTTCTTCTTATAATATTGCCACCACATAATGGACAAGGAATATCTAACTCATCTACTATAGCTTTAGTATTTTTACATTCAGGATATCCTGGACAAGCTAAAAATTTTCCATATCGTCCATGTTTTATGACCATATTTCTGCCACATTTTTCACATACTTCATCAGTTACTTCATCTTTAATTTCTATTTCTTCTATTTCTTCTTCAGCTTTTTTTAATACCACTTCAAAATCCTTATAGAAATCATCTACTACTAATTGCCATTTATATTCACCTTCAGCTATTTTATCTAGCTTTTCTTCTAATTCTGCAGTAAACTCTTCATTTACTATATCTTCAAAATACTCTTCTAATAAATCATTTACTAATATTCCCAATTCAGTAGGTATAAAGGATCTATTGTTTAAACTTACATATTCCCTATTTAATATTGTGGATATAGTTGGTGCATAAGTACTAGGTCTTCCTATTCCTAGCTCCTCCATTGTCTTAATCAATGATGCTTCTGTATATCTAGAAGGAGGCTGGGTAAAATGTTGATTAGATTCTATTTTATTTACCTTTAGCTTTTCCCCTTCAACTAAAGTTGGTATTTCCAAATCTTTTTCTTTGTCATCTTTATTATCATATATCTTTAAAAAGCCATCAAATTTTAACTTTGAACCAGAAGCTCTAAATACATTCCCATTTGAAACAATTCTAACGGATATAGTATCATATTTAGCAGGGCTCATCTGAGAAGCAACAAATCTTCTCCAAATTAAATCATATAACTTATATTGTTCTGAAGTTAAGGAGGCCTTTATATCTTCTGGCTTTCTCAATACTGATGTAGGTCTAATGCCTTCATGGGCATCCTGAGCTTCTTTTTTGCTCTTATTAGTATAGGTTTTCCCTCCATTACAATAAGCCTTACCATAATTATCAATGATAAAAGATTTTGTTAACTTTACTGCTTCATTTGACACTCTAGTAGAGTCAGTTCTCATATAGGTTATAAGTCCTACTGTACCTTCCCCCTTAATATCTACTCCTTCATAAAGTTGTTGTGCAATTGCCATAGTTTTTTTAGTAGAAAATCTCAATCTTTTTGAGCTCTCCTGTTGAAGAGTGCTTGTAGTAAAAGGTGCATAAGGATTTCTTCTCTTACTCCCTTTGTTTATCTCTTCTACAACAAAATTATTTTTATCAATACTATTGATTATCTTATCTACTTCTTCTTTATTGGAAATTTCAATTTTTTTATCTTTTCCATCTTCTACTATTCCATAAAAATTTGCCTCAAAAGGTATTTTATCTTTTTCTACTAAAGCTTTGATACTCCAGTATTCTTGAGGCACAAAAGCTTTTATTTCTTTCTCCCTATCACATATTAATTTTACCGCTACCGATTGGACTCTACCTGCACTTAAACCTCTTCTAATTTTTCGCCAAAGCAAAGGACTTATTTTATATCCTACTAATCTATCCAATATTCTCCTAGCTTGTTGGGCATCTACAAGATTTTTGTCAATAGCTCTTGGCCTTTTCATAGCATTTAATACAGCATCCTTTGTTATTTCATTAAATTCTACTCTAACCAATTCATCTTCTGGTATTTTTAATATATGAGCTAAATGCCATGAAATAGCTTCTCCTTCTCTGTCTGGGTCGGTAGCTAAAAAAATCTTATTGGATTTTTTTGCTTCATCCTTTAATTCTTTTACCACCGGTCCTTTTCCTCTGATTGTAATATACTTAGGTTTATAATTATTTTTTATATCAATACCTAAAGTACTTTTAGGCAAATCCCTTACATGTCCTACAGAAGCCTTAACCTTATAATTTTTCCCTAAAAACTTTCCAATAGTTTTTGCTTTTGCAGGTGACTCAACTATGACTAGGTTTTTTTGCAATGTTTACACCTCCAAATAACACTCCCTATGACAAGGTAAATATTCCACCTGTCATTTCTTTAATCATTCCTTTAAGTTCTAATATAGTAAGTACACTATTCACAGTAGAGATATCCACTCCAGTCTTTATTGTTATGGCGTCTCTATGTGTAGGTCCTTCCTGCACTATTTCCATTATCTGTACTTCTAATGGGCTTAAACCCGATAAATCTATTCCTTCCTTCTTTTGAGAATGTATTTTATCTTGTAATTCATAAATCTCCTCAATTATATCATCTATATCCATTACAAGCTTAGCACCATCTTTAATGAGTTTGTTAGTTCCTCTGCTGAATATGCTATTAATATTGCCAGGTAAAGCAAATACTTCTTTCCCTTGCTCTAAAGCATGATGTGCTGTTATCAAGGAACCACTCCTTTCCTTAGCTTCAATAACTAATACTCCTAACGATAATCCACTTATCATTCTATTTCGTTGTGGAAAATTGTGAGCTAGTGGTGGTATACCTAGAAAATATTCAGTTATAATAGCACCCTTTCTTGGAATTTCCTCATATAAACCTTCATTCTGTTTTGGGTATACTATATCTAAACCATTTCCTAAAATCCCTATAGTTCTTCCATTTTCTTCTAAAGCTACTTTATGAGCTATAGCATCTATACCTAAGGCCAGGCCACTAACTATAGTTACATCCAAATCAACTAATTCCTTAACGATTTTTTCAGTAGCCCACTTTCCATAGTTTGTAGCTTTTCTAGAACCCACTACAGCAATAGAAAGATCATCTTCTTCACTCCATTCTCCCCGGCTATATATAACTTTTGGATTATCGTATATATGATAAAGCCTCTTAGGGTAATCCACGTCTAGTACAGTAGTTACTCTTATATTTTGTTCTTCAATCATAAAAAATAATTTATTTATATAATCATTATTTCGATAGTGTATGATTTTTTCTATTATTTTAGATTTTATACCTTTCAAACTATATAATTGCTCACTAGAAGCCCACCAAATATCTGTTAGCTGGGGAATTTGTTTCATCAATTTATCAATATTCCTATTTCCAATCCCAAGGCTATTTAACCATATTAAAACTTTTCTATTGGAAATCCCTTTCACATCTACTACCCCCAATACTTATTATTCAAGCTTCTATACCTTATAGCTTCTAATATATGTTTATCTTGAATCATATGGTCTTCATCTAAATCTGCAATTGTTCTTCCTACCTTTAGTATTTTATTATATGTTCTAGCACTAAATCTATATTTTTTAAAAGCTTGTTTCATTATAAGTTCAGCTTCCTTAGTTAGCTTACAATATTTTTTTATATCCTTTGTTCCTAGCTGGGAATTGCTATATATATTTTTTCCCTTATATCTTTCTAGTTGAATTTTCCTTGCATTATTTACTCTAGCTCTTATTTTCTCAGAAGTATCTAATTTTCTATCATCATTTAAATCTTTATACTCTACTGGCAACACCTCAATATGGATATCTATTCTATCTAATAGAGGATTACTGATCTTAGATAAATATCTATCAATATTATTTTGGGTACAACTACACTCATGATATGGATCCCCATAATAACCACAGGGACATGGATTCATACTAGCTATCATCATAAAATCAGATGGATAGGTTAAAGTAGCATTGATTCTAGATATAGTCACCACTCCATCTTCCATTGGTTGTCTTAATGCTTCAATGGCTTCCTTTTTAAATTCTGGTAACTCATCTAAAAACAATACTCCATTATGAGCTAAAGAAACCTCTCCTGGTTTAGGTATCCTACCTCCGCCAATTAACGATGTTGCAGATGCAGTATGATGGGGGGATCTAAAGGGGCGATTTCTTATCAAAGCGTTGGACTTTAGCATACCAGCAACACTATATATCTTTGTTACTTCAACTGCCTCATCAAAAGTAAGGGTAGGCAATATAGTAGGAAGTCTTCTCGCAGCCATAGTCTTACCTGCTCCTGGTGGCCCTATAATTAAAGTATTATGAGACCCAGCAGCCGCTACTTCTAAGGCACGTTTTAAACTATCCTGCCCTCGTATATCACTAAAATCTAAATTATACCCTTCTATATTATCTTCCACTGTAGTATTTGTCTTATAAGGTGCAATATTTTCATTACCGTTAAGGAAATTTACTACCTGTCTTAAACTTTTAGCAGGTATAATTTCTATGTCTTCCACAACTGCTGACTCATCCCTATTTTCATAAGGAACTATACATTTTTTTATATTTAATTCACGCATTGATATAACCATTGGTAAGGCACCTTCTATAGGATTTAACTTCCCATCTAAACCAAGTTCCCCTATAAATGCTATATTATTACCATGTATATTATCAATAACACCCATAGCAATTAGGAGCCCTACAGCGATGGATAAATCAAGTTGTGAGCCTTCTTTTCTTAAATTTGCTGGAGCTAGGTTGACAGTAATCCTATTTAATGGAAATACATATCCACTATTCTTTATGGCAGTGCGTACTCTCTCTTTTGATTCTTTAATCGATGTATCAGCTAATCCTACTATGTTGAATACTGGTAATCCCCTAGATAAATCTGTTTCTACCTCTATAATATATCCATTTAATCCCTGCAATACACAGGTATTAACTTTAGAATACATAACAAGGCCCCCCTTTTGTTGAAAAAGTATATTTATTCCCTAGGTAATAGTGAGAATGCTCCTTTTTTTTGCTATTATCTACAAAATGCATTTTCTATATGGTTTATTTTATATTTTTTAGTCAAAAACACTTCTATTATATCGTATCTCACTTGATAGTCAAATAATTTCTTTTGTTTCATATACATCCAAGAAGTTTTTATAATCTTATCTTGTTTTTTTATATTTACGGCTTCATAGGGGTAACCAAAATAAGTACTAGTTCGGGTTTTAACTTCAATAAAAATTAATAAATTAGATTTTATGGCTATAATATCTATCTCTCCCATATTGGTTCTATAATTTCTTTCTAATACATTGTATCCATTAGACTTAAGATATTTTGTTGCCAATTCTTCCCCTATTCTACCTTTTTCTTTATTATCGATTATTAAAACCTCCTTTTTCTTTATCAAGAAGATATACGAATAATATAATTTCTGATACTGCTTCATAAAGTTCCCTAGGTATCTCTTGATGTAATTCCAAATCTATTAGATCTTCAATTAATTTTTCGTCCCTATGTACATGAACTCCTTCTTCTTTCCCTTTTTCTATGATTTTATCTGCAATCTCTCCCTGACCCTTTGCAATTACCTTTGGAGCATTATATTCTTTCTTATAGGATAATGCAACTGCCTTTTTTTTAATTTTATCATTATTCTTATTCATTCTTTTACACCTGCACATCTAAATTATAGACAGGCTTTGGATTTACAATCAAATGATCCAATATATTATTCCCTTTATTAGTTGAATAACTAATATTATCAATCTTATAGCCTGTAGTATCTACCATTTCCTTTAGCAGATTTTCTCTATTTTTAAAAAGAATTATATCCTCTTCTTTTAATTCATTAAATAATATATTAATTTTATCATCAATTATTTTTAAGGAAATATCTACAATTCCTAATTTATTGGTTTGTAATTTAATATAAATGTTAATTGTTTCTTTAGCATTTGCGTTTTTTCTCTTATCCTTTATTAAGGTAATATAACCCTCTTTTTTGATTTCATCAAATATTAAAGGCAAAAAAATAATATTTAAGTGTTCTCGAAGCTCCTGCAAAAAATCCAATTTGTTTTGTAATTCCTCCATACCCGTAATAATATTTTTATCCAATTTAACTTTATTATATTTAAATAATTGAACAATTTCTTCTATCGTAATCTTATGTTTTATGATATTCTGTTCTATTATATTAGACTCGCCACTTTTAATAATAGCTTTTTTGTGATATTTTGTAAACTCTTTTGCCCCAAGAGTCTCAATAACTTTGTAATCTTCAAAGAACATATAAGGGTTTTCAACTAATTCTAAAAAGTAGTTTATGTTTTTTATACTTGGTTTTATTTCATATTTAACAAAAAATGCAATAGTTTTAATTAGATTTGAATCTATAGTTTCTTTTTCTAACAAATGACTAAATTGCTCTTTTATGTAGTTGGAAACATCTAATTGTTCATTATTTTCATCTGTTATTTGTATTAAAAAATTTCTAATATCTTCATCTCCTAAAAACCCCATTTTTTCATGAAAATAGGCTGGTAAAATTACCTCTTCCTGAGTAATGTTTATTATTTGTTCTAATTTATCCAATATTCTAATCCCATTTTCTAAATTGTTTCTATTTATGGAAACATTATATTTTATTAAACTGTCTAAAAATTCTATAGAAATGGGATCTTTTTGTATATCAAATTCCTTTAATATATTAGTCAGGTATTCATCCTTTTTAATCTCTATATCTAGATTATAAGTTCTATCTCCTTCAACAATAGGAGTTATTTCAATTTTATTGGGTAACATAGCCTTTATAGTAAATTTTAAATACTTTTTTTCGTACTGACTCAGATCTCCTTGTATATTTGCTTTTATAGTACCTAATTCTTTTATATTAAGTATGGCTCTATCACCTATTATTTCTAGAATCTCCCCTTCAATTAAATCTCCTTCTTTCAATAGAATCCCATCTTTATTTCTAAAAATATTATCCATATTAAATAAGCCTTCTATTTTCAAAATATTTTCACCACCTTACTTTCCTAAAATGTTCCCTAGAAAAGATATTCTATGTATAGGTGAGGGCCCTATTAACTTAATGGCTTCCCTGTGTTCTTTTGTACCATATCCTTTATTTTTATATATTTTATAGCCTTGATATTGTTTATCCCATGTTTCACATAGTTTATCCCTATATACTTTTGCAACTATGGAAGCACATGCAATGCCATGACTAATTTCATCTCCTTTAATCAAACTAGTTTGAGGTATATCCAAGGATATCCTTTCAGCATCTATTAATAAATAATCTGGAGTTACACACATGTTTTTCTTATCTTTTAAATTTAATACGGCCTTTTTCATAGCAAGCTTTGTGCTTTCCTTTATATTTATCCTGTCTATAGTTTCTGGCCCTACTTGACCAATACCTACAGCAATTGAGTTTTTAATTATTTCAGAATATAAACTTTCTCGTTTTGTAGCTGTTAATTTTTTTGAATCTTTAACTCCTTCTATTATCATACCCTTGGGCATTATTATAGCACAAGCTACCACATCTCCTGCTAAACAGCCTCTACCCACTTCATCGATACAAGCAATAAAATTATACCCTTTATCCTGTAGCTTTTTTTCAATATTTAGCAATATATCACCTCAAATCCTTTGGTAACTCCAATGTTATTCTTCCTAAAAGTCCTTTTCTAAACTCATCTATAACTATTCGAGAAGCTTTTTCAAAATCAACCTCTCCACCTTTAACAATACATCCTCTTTTTCTACCAATTTCCATTATAATATCATAGTTTGTTTTGGCCTGAGTTACTATATTATAGCGCTTTTCTATATAACTTATTGAAATAGAATTAAGTTTTTCAATAAGTTCTAAGGATAATGTCTCTATGTCCAATAATTCATCTTTTATAGCACCAGTAAAGGCTAAATTTAATCCTATATATCTATCTTCAAATTTGGGCCATAATATTCCAGGAGTATCCAATAATTCCAAATCTCCTTTAATTTTGATCCACTGGTTTCCTTTAGTTACTCCTGGTTTGTTTCCCACTTTAGCCCCTTTTCTCTTAGAAAGGCTATTGATAAGAGTAGATTTTCCTACATTAGGTATACCTAGTATCATTGCCCTTATAGGCCTATTTTTTATGCCTTTTTTCTCCAAAACCATCCTTTTGTCTTTTGTAAGTTTGTAGGATAAGCTGATTATATCATCTATACCCTTATTATTAAGGCTATCTACACTTATTGCTAAAATTCCTTTAGATTTAAAATATTCTTCCCAGATTAAATTTGCCTTTTCATCAGCTAAACCTGACTTATTTAAAATGATAAGTCTTGGTCTATCACCAATAATATTATCTATTTCTGGATTACGGCTACTATAAGGGATTCTTGCATCTATTACTTCATATACTAAATCGACTAATGATAGATTTTTCTTAATGGATTCTTTTGCCTTTTTCATATGACCAGGATACCAATTTATATTCATACAAATCACCTGCTTTTTAAAATAAAATTGGGACTATTCTAGTCCCAATACATTAATGCATTCTTTTTTCCTTTACCTTAGCAGCTTTACCTTGTCTTTTACGTAGATAGTAAAGCTTTGCTCTTCTAGCCCTACCTTTTCTAGTTACCACGATTTTTTCAATCCTAGGAGAATGTAGAGGAAAAGTTCTCTCCACACCTACACCATAAGATAATCTTCTTACGGTAAAACTTTCTCTAATTCCTCCACCTTGTCTTTTTATAACTGTACCTTCAAATATCTGCACTCTTTCACGAGTTCCTTCCTTAACCTTATAATGAACTTGAACAGTATCACCTACATTAAAATCAGGCAAATCATTTCTTAATTGTTCATCCTCTAAAACCTTAATAACATCCACTGTTCAAACCTCCCTTCTCCCTAGACGTTCTTACCTTATGGTAGAGGACCGTCCGTACTTCTTATACCTTGTGTATTATAGCATATGAAAATACAAAATACAACTAATTTTTATCCTTTAATTTTTGCTTAATATCTTTAAGTATTTCTTTTTCCTCCTTAGTTAATAAACGCTTATCTAAGAGCTCAGGCCTTTTTATATAGGTAGTCTCTATAGCCTTATATCTACGCCACTCCTCAATCTTTTTATGATTCCCAGATAATAGAATATCTGGCACAGATATTTTATTAAAAGTTCTTGGCCTAGTATATTGAGGATACTCAAGTAAACCATCGTAATGGGACTCATTTACAATGGATTCCCTATTTCCTAAAGCTCCAGGTAACAATCTAACAATAGAATCTATAAGGACCATAGCAGGAATCTCTCCACCAGTTAATATATAATCTCCAATAGAAATTTCCATATCTATATAATGTTCCATAATCCTATTGTCTACACCTTCATAATGGCCACATAGAAGGATTAAATGTTCCTTTTCAGCCAATATGTTAGCTAACTCTTGGTTGTAATTTTTCCCTTGGGGCGATAGATATATAACTATGGAGTTATCCTTCTTTACACTAGATATAGCATCATATATAGGCTCAGGTCTCATTACCATTCCAGGGCCTCCTCCATAAGGATAATCATCTACACGTTTGTGTTTATCTTTGGAGAAATCCCTAATATCTATTTTATTAAGGGTAAATATGCCTTTTTCTATAGCTCTGCCTATTATACTCCATTCCTCAAAACTATCAAATAACTCAGGGAATAGAGTAAGCACATCAATTCTCATTCTATCATTCCTTCAATTGGGTCTATTATTATCTTTTTTTTATCAACATCTACATGAATAATAAACTCCTTTATTGCTGGAATCAAATATTCTTTATCTATATCATATTCTTTCACAACATATACATCATTACTTGCTGATTGGATAACATCTACAACAGTACCAATTTTTTCTCCATGAGTATTATACACAATACATCCTATAATGTCATAGATAAAATAATGTCCTTCAGGTAATTCTATTCTATCTTCTTCATCTACATAGATGAAATCATCTTTAAAAGATATTATCTGATTTATGTCGTTAATTCCCATAAATTTAATTATAACCATTTCTATATGGTATCTAATTTTTTCAACCTCAACTTTTAATTTATCTTTACCTAAATAAACTTTTTTCAGCTGGTCAAATCTATATATGTTGTTTGTTAGTGGATAAACTTTTACTTCACCTTTAACTCCATGGGTATTTATTATTTTCCCTACCTGAGTATAGTTCATATTTCCACCCACCAAAATATAATATAAAGGGAATTAGATTCTAATCCCCTCTATTGAATAATTTCTACTACTACTCTTTTGTTTTCTTTAATAGCAGCTGCTTTTACTACTGTTCTAATAGCCTTTGCAATTCTACCTTGTTTACCAATTACCTTTCCCATGTCTTCTTCAGCAACCTTTAACTCAATTATTACTGATTGTGTACCTTCAATTTCATTTACCTCTACTTCATCAGGATTATCTACAAGTGCTTTTGCTATTATCTCTACTAGTTCACCCATTCTTATTAGCACCTCCTAGAAATTATTCTTCTGTTGACTTATCCTTAAGCTTATCATATATGCCATTTTCTCTAAACAATCTATCAACTGTATCTGTTGGTTTGGCACCATTATTCAACCATTTTGTAGCCTTTTCATCATCTATTTTAATCGTCTTAGGCTCAGTTAAAGGACTGTAATAGCCTATTTCTTCAATAAATCTCCCATCTCTTGGGGAACGAGAATCAGCAACTACAATTCTATAAAAAGGGTTCTTCTTAGCACCCATTCTTCTTAATCTAATTTTAACTGCCATATTTTCACCTCCTGCTGTTTAAAATATCTATCTAGAAAAAGGGGAACCCAAATTTCCCTTTTTTCTTCATGGTTTTTTCCATATCATTAAATCGCTTCATCATTTTCTTAGTCTCTTTAAACTGTTTTAAAAGCCTATTTACATCTTGTACATTTGTTCCACTACCCATTGCAATCCTTTTTCTTCTACTACTATCAATAATAACAGGGTTTTCCCTTTCATCAGGGGTCATAGACTGTATAATAGCTTGTATCTTAACTATTTCCTTCTCATCTACATTTAATCCTTTCATAGCTTTGGCATTGACCCCAGGAATCATACCTATCAATTCATCTAAAGGTCCTAAGTTTTTCATCTGATCTAATTGATCTAAAAAATCATCAAGGGTAAATTGTTGAGAACGAATTTTTTTCTCCAATTCTAATGCCTTTTTCTCATCAATTGAGGCTTGAGCCTTTTCTATTAGGCTTAAAACATCCCCCATGCCTAATATCCTAGAGGCCATTCTATCAGGGTGGAAAGGTTCCAACTGGTCTATTTTTTCACCCATACCAACAAATTTTATGGGTTTACCAGTAACAGCTCTAATAGATAAAGCTGCACCTCCTCTAGCATCCCCATCTAATTTGGTCAAAATTATTCCAGTAATATCTAATATGTCATTGAAACTTTCTGCCACATTAACTGCATCTTGACCAGTCATGGCATCAACTACTAATAAAACCTCCTGAGGATTAACGGCAGCTTGAATATTTTTAAGCTCATCCATAAGTTCTTCATCAATATGAAGTCTGCCTGCAGTATCTATTATAATACAATCATTACTATTTTTTCTTCCATATTCCATAGCTGCTTTGGCAATATCCACTGGATTTTTTTTATCTCCCATTGAGAAAACAGGCACTCCAACTCGCTCTCCAACTACTTCCAATTGTTTTATAGCTGCAGGCCTATATACATCACAAGCAACTAATAAAGGTTTCTTATTCTGTTTTTTAAGATTATAAGCCAATTTTCCAGATGTTGTAGTTTTACCTGCACCTTGTAATCCACACATAAGAATTACTGTTGGCGGTGTTGGTGATAAATTTAATTTTTCTTCTTTTTCTCCCATTAGATTAGTTAATTCTTCGTTTACAATTTTTACTACCTGTTGCCCAGGAGTTAAACTTTCCATAACTTCTGCACCAACAGCCCTTGTTTTTACTTTGTTTACAAAATCTTTTACCACTTTAAAATTAACATCAGCCTCCAAGAGGGCCAATCTTACCTCTCGCATAGCTATATCCACATCTTTTTCTGAAAGTTTTCCTTTACCTTTCAGTTTACCTAATGCATTTTGTAACTTTTCGGATAAGCTTTCAAATACCATCAATCTACGACCTCCCGGCTATTATCTATTAATCTACTAACTATATCCTGTAATTCTTTTGCCTTCTGTTCTATTTTTTTATTATCTATATCTTTAGATTCCCTTTCTATCTCATCTATTATATTAGCAATTTTTTTTATGTCCCTATTGCTAGAATTAAATTTACTTACAAGACCAAGTATATCTTCGTATTCATATAACTTATGCTCTGCTCGCTTAAGAGTATCATATACAGCTTGACGACTTATACCTAATTCTTCACCTATTTCTGTAAGAGATAGATCATGGATATAGTATAATTCCACAATATCATATTGACTTTCACTTAGCAATTTCCCATAAAAATCAAATAATATACCAATCTCTACTAACTTTTTAACCATTTTATCACCAATCTAAATAGCACTGTCAAGCTTTTTGCTTGACAGTGCTATTCTATTATAATTTTTAAAATTTGTCAATATATAATTGAAAAATAAATCAAATTATTTTATCCGAAAATAGCTTCAACAAAATCATCAGTGCTAAAAGGTTGTAAATCTTCTATTCCTTCTCCTACTCCTACAAGTTTTACTGGTAAACCTAATTCCGATTGTAGAGCAATTACTACTCCACCTTTTGCCGTCCCATCCAATTTAGTTAAAGCCACGCCAGTAATATCACAAACTTCCTTAAATACTTTAGCTTGAGATATAGCATTTTGTCCAGTGGTTGCATCTAATACTAATAAAACTTCTTTTTGAGCCTCAGGGTACTCTCTTTCTACTACACGAAATATTTTATTAAGTTCATTCATCAAATTTTTTTTATTGTGTAGCCTTCCAGCAGTATCACATATTAATACATCACCTTTACGGGCCTTTGATGCCTGGATTCCATCAAATATAACTGCAGCAGGATCAGCTCCTTCGTTATGGGCTATAATATCAGCTCCAGCCCTATTTCCCCATTCTTCAAGTTGTTCAATAGCAGCTGCCCTAAAAGTATCTCCTGCAGCAATTATAACTTTCTTACCCTTTTTCTTTAAATTATAAGCTAATTTACCTATGGTAGTTGTTTTACCAACCCCATTAACCCCTACAACCAATATTACAGCAGGAGACGGTTCTAATATCAATTTGTTTTTTTCTTCAGATTGGATCATTAAATTCCTTATTTCATCCTTTAATAAATCTCTAATTAATTCAGGATCCTTAATTTTTTCTTCCTTAACCCTATCCTTTAGTCTATCGGTAATCTTCATGGTAGTTTTTATTCCCACATCTGCAGTTACCAATATTTCCTCTAAATCATCAAACAATTCCTCGTCTATTTTAGTATAGGATTTTAAAACATTATCAATCCTATTAGTCATCTCTTTCCTAGTTTTATCCAATCCATGCATTAATTTTTCAAAAAAACCTTGTTTAGATTTGTCTTCATTAGCATTTTCTTTTTTCCCATCTGTTTTTTCCTCTAAATAATAATCCTCTTTTAATTTATCTTCTGCTACATCCTGTTTATATAATTTTGCCTTATCCTTATTTTCATTTTCATTTTTTTTATTTCGTTTAAACAAATTTTTGAACATATTTTTCCTCCTAGCTAGCTATTTCATCTAAATCATCTGTTAATTTTACAGAGATAATTTTACTGACCCCTTCTTCTTCCATGGTTACACCATATAATATATCTGCAATTTCCATAGTACTTTTCCTGTGGGTTATAATTATAAACTGAGTATTGTTAGATAAACTCTTAAGATAATTCGTATATCTATTTATATTAGCTTCATCTAATGCTGCATCAATTTCATCTAATATACAAAAAGGAGTTGGTTTAGTTTGTATTATTGCAAATAATAACGCTACTGCTGTCAGCGATTTTTCACCTCCAGAAAGTAATGAAAGGTTTTGTAATTTTTTTCCTGGTGGTTGAGCTTTTATTTCTACTCCACAAGTAAGAATATTATCCTCATCCTCTAAAATCAAATCGGCTTTTCCTCCATGGAACAGTGTGCTAAAAATTTGATTAAAATTATCCCTTATTTCATTAAAACTAATTAAGAACTGTTCCTCCATTTTCTTATCCATATCTTTAATTACTTTTTTTAGATTAGCTTTAGCAGCAAGTAAATCATCTTTTTGTTTTGTTAAAAATTCTAATCTATCCCTAGAAGCCTTATATTCTTCAATGGAATTTAAATTTACATTTCCAAGTCCTTTTATATCTTCTTGTAATTTTTTTACCTCTAAAACAGCTTTATCCATATTGTCTATTTCGATCCATAAATCCAATGCTTCTTGAAAAGAAAGCTCATAATCCTCTTTTAGCCTTAATTTTATATTTTCTAATTGAACCATGTTTTTAGCTTCTTTTACTTCATATTTATTTTTAATTTTTTCCAATTGATTTAAATCATCATTAACCTTCTTTAGCTGATTTTGATGAATATAGTAATCTTTCATTCCCTCAGACCGTTTATTTTGTAAAAAATTTAATTGCTTATCCTTGTCCTCCTCTAGTGCAACTAATTTATCGATATTTTCATTTGTGGAATCCATGAGAATATCCGTATTTTCTATCTCATTTGTTAAATTTTTAAGTTCTATTTTTTTCTTTTCTATTAATACCTTTAAATCTTCTAACTCTTGTTGAATACTACATTTTTTCTCTTCCTTATTCAGCAATTTATTTTCTAATAAATTTATCTGAATATTTAAATCTGTTACTTCCTTAACTAGCATTTCTTTAATTTCCTTAATGGATTCAAATTGTTCCATAAGGATTTCTATATTACTTTTGATATTTTGATTTTCTATTTCATAAATATTCGATTTACTTTTTAAATCTTCCTTCTCTTGTTCTATATCCTTTAGCTCTTGATTTAATTTAGATATTTCCTCTTTACATTTAAAAATAGAATCATTAGCATTTTTCATTTGGTTAGCAATATTATTCTTTTGATTTTCCAGCTTAACTATTTCAATATTCAAACTTTGTAATAGCTCTTCATATTGAGCTAATTGTTTAATATTTTCTTCTTGCTTAAGTTGAATATCTTTTTTTTCTCTTTCAAGTTTTCTTTGAATTTCTGTTAAATCATTTATCTCATTTTTGAGTTTTCCCAGCCTATAACCTCTATTTAAAAGATTACCGCTAGATCTATTCATACTACCACCAGTCATTGATCCCCCAGTGTTTATTATATCTCCTTCCAAAGTAACTATTCTATACCTATAATTAAATCTACTAGCCACAGAAGTAGCATCATCAAGTTTTTCAACAACTATAGTTCTTCCTAGTAAATATTCAACAATATTTTTATATTTAACATTATATTTAACCAATTCCGAGCCTAAACCTATTATCTTTAGGTCCTCTCTATCTTTTGAATTAATATTAATAGTACTACCTCTTATAGTAGTCAAGGGCAAAAAAGTTACTCTACCTAAGTTGTTTTTTCTCAAATATTCTATAATAAATTTTGCATCCTCTTCATCCCATGTAACTACGTTTTGTAAACTTCCACCTAATGCCACGTCTACAGCTTTCTCGTATCTTTCTTCTACACTTATTAAATCCGCCACAAGTCCTACCAATTTTCCATTTAGTATTTCATCTTTTTTATATGCTATCATCAAATTTTTTACACTTTTAAAATATCCTTCATAATCCTCTTGCATGTTTTTTAATAAATTGTAATTTGATATCTTCCCTTGTAATTCTACTTTATTGTTATTTAATTTCCTATATATATTATCTAGTTGATTTTTGTAATTATCATCCTTAAGTCTATAGTTTGTTATGGACTTATTATAGGATACTATTAGATCATTTTTTTTAATTTCCAATTGTTCTATTTTCTCTAACGATTGCTTATATTCTTTTATTGCTATTTCCAAAGTGCTAATTTCTTTTTCTAATTGATATATCCTTTTATATATATTTTCCTCAAAGCTTTCCAAATTATTTATCTTACCTTTGATTTCCATTATTCCATTATAAAAAGTAATTAGTTTATTTTTTTCTTTCTCTATATCTATTTCCTCTAATTGCATTTGGTCATTTGTTTTATTAAGTTCTGCATTCTTTTGTTCAAAACTAAACTTCAAGGTCTCAAGTAACTTTTTATCATCTAAAATTTCCATATCAAAATCCTTGCTTTTCCTTATCAATTCTTTCATATGCATTTTTAAATCAATTATATCCTTATTTATCCTATCTACATCTTTAATATAAAATTTACGTTTTTCTTCAAGTATCTTTATGTTATTTTTGTTTTCATTCAATCGATTTAAAAGTTCTATTTTTTCCCTTTGCACTTTATCTATATTTAAATCTATTTCATCTATTCTAGTTTTCATTAAGTTAAACTTAGATTCGATTTCATCTTTTTCTTTTTTCTTTTTCCCCATATCTTCAGCAAAATTTTCTATCTCTCTTTGGATTAGTTTTAATTCCTCATCAATCCTTTTAATATCCCTAATATATATATTAACTTCTAAATTTTTAAGTCTATGGGATAGTTGTAGAAAAACATTGGCTTTTTCCGATTGCTCTTTAAGATGCTCTGTTTGTTTTTCTAATTCAATTATAATATCCTTTATCCTAATTAAATTTTCTTGGGTTTTTTCAAGCTTTTTTTCAGCCTCTTCTTTTTTAGATTTATACTTAACTATTCCAGCTGCTTCTTCAAATATATTCCTTCTATCCTCTGGCCTACTACTAAGTATCTCATCAACTTTCCCTTGTCCAACTATGGAATAACCGTCCTTACCTATTCCTGTATCCATAAGAATTTCCCTAATATCCTTTAGTCTACAGGAATTTTTATTTAAATAATACTCAGATTCCCCAGAACGAAACATTCTTCTAGTAATAGCTACTTCTTGATAATCGATAGGTATAATACCATCCTTATTATCAAATATTATATTAACTTCAGCATATCCCAATGCTTTCCTCTTATCTGTACCAGAGAATATAATATCCTCCATTTTGTTACCCCTTAGGGTTTTTACACTTTGTTCTCCTAAGGCCCATCTAATAGCATCAGAAATATTGCTCTTTCCACTACCATTAGGTCCTACAATAGCTGTAATACCTTCTTCAAAATCTATTTCAATTTTATCAGCAAAGGACTTAAAGCCTCGTATTTCAACTTTTTTTAAGTGCAAATTAAACACCTCTTAATTTATATTATAGATTTAGATTTTAAATACTTCTCAATAGCTTTTTTTCTATTCATCCTATAGTAAAAATTCCCTATATTTATAATAATATCTTCTAGGGGAATATTCCTTTCGTAAATCTTAATATCTTTGAATCCATACTTCTGGATAAAATACTTTTTGTTATAAGAACTTTGCCCTGCTATATTAGATATATTATGGTTATTAGATTCAATCTTCATTATATTTCCTCTCAATAATCCTTCCTCACAATTTATCAGTAAATCATCCAAAATAATCCTATATATATTAGATTCTACTAATTGTCTAAAAGAAGGATGAAAAGGTCCATCTATTACATCTCTTCCTAATGTTATATTATCTGTAGGTTGTAATCCTACACGTATTACATGGATATTATTATATTCAAAAAGCATTAATAAATCTGTGGTCATATCTACAGCCTGATCAAGGGACAAAGGTTTATAATGTTGCTCTCTATATAATTTTTCTAGATAAGTATCTTTTATTACCAATGTAGGATAAATCCTTACACAATAAGGATTTATTTTTACAAATTCTTTGGCAGTATATATGGACTTTTCCCTACTGTCTCCAATAAGACCAATCATCATTTGTAATCCTAAATTAAATTCGTAATTTTTAATCAACTGTACTGCTCTATATACATCTTGACTATTGTGCCCTCTACCACTTTTATTTAACACATCATCCACCAAAGATTGAACTCCTAATTCTATAGTATCCACCTTGTATTCCTTAAGCAAATCTAATACATCCCTATCAATATAATCTGGTCTTGTAGACAATCGAATCCCATGAATCATCTTTTTGTTTTTATATTTTAATGGTACAGATAACAATTCTATTTGAACCTTTTTATCTATACCTGTAAAACTTCCACCATAAAAAGCAACTTCTACATGTTTATCGCCACTTGGAAAAGTAGCCATATGTTCTTCTATTATCCTGTGTACATCATCAGAATTTACATCAGTAGATAACCCAGTTATTCTTTTTTGATTGCAAAAAACACAATCATGAGGACAGCCTAAATGAGGAACAAATATAGGTATTATAAAATAGTTATTGCTCATTTTCTTCACCTATTCTAATAAGGGCTTGTTTCGCTGCCATCTGTTCTGCTTCTTTTTTATTTCTACCCATACCACTGCCGATGATTTTGTTTTCTACAATCACATTCATGTAGAATTTTTTATTATGATCTGGACCTACTTCTTTTTCCACATTATATTCAATTTTAGGCTTTCCCTTTTTCTGTAATACTTCTTGCAATTCTGTTTTATAATCTATAAACAAGTTTCCCTTGGATATAGCATATATTACCTCTTCTTCAAACATTCCCAAAAGATAGTTTCGTGTACTATTTAAACCTCCATCTATAAAAATAGCCCCAGCTAATGCTTCAAAAGCATCTGCCAATATGGAATCCCTGTTCCGCCCACCAGTTGCCTCTTCTCCTTTTCCAAGAAGTATATAATCACCTAGATTTATTTTTCTTGCAGCAAAAGCCAGGGAGGATTCACACACTATAGCAGCTCTTTTCTTGGTCATCTCTCCCTCTGGGAACTCCTTAAACCGATTATATAAGTATTCAGATACTACTAAACCAATTATAGCATCTCCTAAAAATTCTAACCTTTCATTGTTCTCATTGGCTCTCATCTTATTTTCATTGGAATAGGAACTATGGGTTAGTGAGATATTTAATAGCTCTATGTCTTTAAAAAAATAATTTATTTTTTTCTGAATCTCCTCTAATTTTTCCTACCGCCTATACGATATTCTCACAATATTACCTCCAAATATATTGACAGTAAAGTATTAAATCATGAAAGATTTAATACTTTATCATCATAAATCAATATGCTTATCTATATAATTAACAGCATCTCCTACTGTATTTATGTTCTCCAACTGGTCATCTTCTACCTCTAAATCAAATTCATCTTCTAATGCCATTACCAATTCTACTAAATCTATAGAATCTGCACCTAAATCCTTTCTAAAAGACGTATCCATAGTAATATCCTTTTCATCAATATTAAATTGGTTTGATATTATCATCTTTATCTTTTCACATATCATTAAAAACACCTCCAAATAATTTATTATTCTAATATATTTATTTCATTTTCTATTATTTTTATTACATCTTTGTCAATAAAAGTTTTCGCCTGCCTAATAGCATTTTTTATTGCAAAGGAATCAGAACTTCCATGAGCTTTAACTACCGGTTTCTTCAATCCCAACAATGGTGCTCCTCCATATTCTCTATAATCAAATCTATCTTTAAAGGATTTTAATTGGGGTTTTAGCATCAAAGCTCCTATTTTTGATTTAAAAGATTTACTAAATTCTTCTTTAAGTGTAGAAAATAAAGTAATAGCCATTCCTTCTGTTAATTTTAATATAACATTTCCAACAAATCCATCACATACTATAACATCCACTACACCTTCAGGGATATCCCTTACCTCCACATTTCCATAAAAATCAATATTAGTCTCTTTCAGTAGATCATAAGCTTCCCTAACTAAAATGTTCCCTTTTCCTTCTTCCACACCTATATTTGCTAATCCTACTTTTGGAGAACTTGTACCTAATACTTTTTCGCTATATATGGAACCCATTACTGCAAATTGTTCTAAATATTCAGGTTTACAATCTACATTTGCACCTATATCTAGCATCAAAGAAAACCCTTTTCGGGTAGGATAAACTGTAGCTAAGGCTGCTCTTTCTATTCCTCTTATCCTTTTTACAATAAATAATCCCCCTGCTAACAATGCACCAGTGTTACCTGTAGATACAAAGCCATCTCCATATCCTTCAGCTAATGCTTTTAATCCCATCACCATAGATGAGTTCTTTTTTCTCCTAATAGCTAAAGCAGGATCATCTTCGTTTGTTATTTCATCTTCGGAATTTAATATATCAATACTCCCCTTTGAAAAAGTGTATCTTGACAATTCTTCTTTTATTTTATCTTCTCTTCCAACTATAGTTATATTTATATCTACTTCATTTACTGCATCAACACACCCTTTAATAATTTCTTCTGGGCCTTTGTCTCCTCCAATACTATCTACAATAATATTCATGATCATCCTCCTAAAGTTTAATAGAGCTATTGATATTAAATATATTATAGAATATGTAAAAATGCAATATTTATATAAAAAAAGATAGCGATATTATATCACTATCTTTTATCTAATTATTCCACATCTATAACTTCTCTGTTTTTATAATAGCCACAAGATGGACAAACCCTATGGGGTAGCTTTGGTTCATGACATTGTGGACACTCAGAGATAGTTGCTTTATTTAATCTATAAGCAGAAGCTCTCCTCTTATCCCTTCTAGCTTTCGAAGTTTTTCGTTTTGGAACTGCCATATAAAAACACCTCCTTATTCCTTAGGAACAAATTCTCTTAACTTTTCTAATCGTGGATCGATCTCTTCTAAAACACAGTTGCATTTTTCCTCGTTTAGGTTAGTACCACATTTTGGACATAAACCCTTACATGTATCACTGCAAAGAGGTTTCATAGGTAGTGATAAAATAACCATATCTCTTATATCTTCAGTTATATCCAATTCTTCACCATCATAATAAATCACTTCATCTTCCTCATCTAATATTTCATCACTATTTCTAATCAGCCTCCCTGATAAAACAGTATCTTCCTCTCTAATAAAAGGGCTCAAGCATCTACCACAAACTTCTTTGTATTCGTAATGAATTTTTACTTGGAGAATTTTATCCCCTTGTGCTCTATATATATCCCCTTCGTATTTTATAGGCTTTATGAATTTAATCTTTCGGCCATTAATATCTAAAGCATCCTTTTTTAATTCTCCTTCAATATGAATACTTAAAACATCTTCTTCATGAAAATCTGATAAATCGATATTCATCTTATTCACCTCTTAAACTGACACACTTAATTATATAAAGGAGGCCAATATTTGTCAAGAATTTTTATTTATTTACAATCTCTAATGTATCCCTAGCTATCATCAATTCTTCATTAGTTGGTATAACTAATATGGCAGTAGATGTTAAATCCTTATTTATTATAGCTTCCTTACCTCTAACTTTATTCAATTCTTTATCTATCCTAATATCAATGCATTCTAAACCTTCACAAATTTTTTCTCTAATAGAAATAGAATTTTCTCCTATACCTGCTGTAAATACAAGAGCATCAACATGACACATAATAGCAGCATAAGCCCCTATATATTTTTTTACCCTATTACAAAATACATCTATTGCTAATTGGGCTCTTTTATTTCCTTTAGATGCAGCTTCTTCTAAATCTCTAAAATCACTGCTAATGCCAGAAATTCCCAAAACTCCAGATTTTTTATTAAGTAACTCATTTACCTCATCAAATGTTAAACCTTCTTTTTCCATAATAAATGGAATTATAGCTGGATCTACATCTCCTGATCTAGTTCCCATGGCTAGCCCTTCTAAAGGTGTAATACCCATGCTAGTATCTATAGATTTTCCAGCCTGTACTGCACAAACACTAGCACCGTTTCCTAAGTGGCAAGTTACTATATTTAACTTTTCTATATCCTTGTCTAGCATTTCAGCTGCTCTCAAAGATACATACTTATGAGAAGTCCCATGAAAACCATATTTTCTAATACCATATTTTTCATATAATTCATAGGGCAATGGATATATATAGTTTGACATAGGTATGGTTTGATGGAATGCAGTATCAAACACCCCTACCATTGGCGTATCTGGCATAAGAGCCTTACAAGCCTCTATACCCATTATATTTGGCGGATTATGAAGAGGAGCTAAGTCTATACTATCATTTAAAGCTTTCATTACTTCATCGTCTATGAGTACAGAATTTGCAAATTTTTCTCCTCCATGAACTACCCTATGACCTACTGCACCAATTTCATCCATGGATTTTATAGCACCATAGTTTGGATTAATTAATGCATTAAGCACTAATTCTAAAGCTTTTCTATGATCTTCCATAGGTTCTTCAATAACAACTTCTTCTTTGCCAGTAGTTCTGTGTTTTACCCTAGAACCTTCTATACCTATTCTTTCTACTAATCCTTTAGCAAGGACTTCCTCATTGTCCATGTTTATCAATTGATATTTTAAAGAAGAACTACCACAGTTAATTACTAGTATGTTCATAATTTATTCCTCCTATTTATTTAATATTAACTATAGATAATATTATTATATAGTTGTTAAAAAATCAACAATATAATACTTTTCAGATAATATGTTATAATATTAGAAAACCAAATGGAGGTGTTATGATGAAAGTTGTAGGTTTAATAACCGAATACAATCCTTTTCACCTAGGTCACAAATACCATTTAGAAACTGCGAAACATCTAGCTAATGCAGATTATTCCATAGCCCTCATGAGTGGCTCTTTCGTACAAAGAGGTGAACCATCTCTAGTTGACAAATGGACTAAAGCCAAAATGGCTGTTGATAGTGGAGTAGATTTGGTCATAGAACTACCCTTCATATTCTCAGTCCAATCTGCAGAATTGTTCGCCTATGGGGGTGTTTCTCTACTAGATCAACTTAATATAGTTGATTATTTAGTATTTGGTACTGAATTAGATGAGCTAGAGCCTTTAGCTGAAATCGCTCACCTTCTATATGTTGAACCTCCTTTTTATAAAAAAAGATTAAGAGAAAATTTAAATATGGGATATTCTTTTCCTTTATCTCGCAGTAACGCCATAGAGGATTATTTAACCATGAAAGGTTTAAATATATCAAATAAAACAGATGTAAAGAATATCCTAAAAAAATCTAATAATATACTAGCCATCGAGTACTTAAAAGCATTAGAATCACTCGATAGCAAAATTAAACCCATAGCAGTAAAAAGAGTTGGTAATCAATATAATGATACTACCCTCAACAATAATATTGCCAGTGCTACCGCAATACGAAAAGCCTTAAATAATCATCCTGTGGAGTATATAAAAAATTATGTTCCAATAGAAACCTATAGCCACTTAGTAAATTATATCAATAAATATAAATATTTCAATACATTGAATAATTATAACCAGATAGTCCATTATTTATTATGCACTAAAGATAGAAAACAATTGACTGAAATAATGGATATGGAACCAGGGTTAGAAAACCGAATAGTATATAAAGCTAATAAGTATAAGGACATAGATAAATTAGTTGAATCTATAAGTACAAAGAGATATCCAAGAACAAGAATTCAAAGGATTCTTGTCCATATTATGATGGATTTAACTCACTCAACATTTGAAGTACTCAAACCTTATCATCCTGCATACATACGAGTGTTAGGCTCTAATAAAAAAGGGTTTATATTGTTAAATAAAATTAAAGAAAAATCAGAGTTACCAATAATTACCAAGTTCGCTGACTACAAAAAATATAATAATCCCCATTTAGAAAAAATATTATATTTTGATAAAAAAGCTACTGATCTATTCTTTATTGGCCTAAAAAACCTTAAACCTTTCATCCATATGGATTATTATACAACACCCTATATTATGAAAAAATAGTTTTATTATATACTATTTTTTCATAATATAGCACCATTTAAAGTTGATTTAATAGACGGAGTATCTTATCTCTATTTTTCATAGTGGTTTCATATCCTATGGTAGTACATTCTTCAACTAGTTCAAAACTTGAAGACTCTATATGGCTTAAAGGTAATTTAATAATTAAATCTGCTAGTTTCAAATCTGGTTCCATTATCTGCTTTGCCATTATATCTATAGACTGTAATACTATATCAAACATATGAATTATTCTACTTTGATATTTGCTAAACCCAACATCTATAGCTATAACTACATCTGCTCCTTTTTGTTTTAAAATAGAAACAGGTACTCTATCTACAACTCCTCCATCTACTAATGTTTTACCCTCATATTCAACAGGCTCAAATACACCTGGTACTGATATACTAGCCCTTATGGCTGTATGTAAATAGCCCTCTGTAAATATCACTTCCTCACCAGTTTTTAAGTCTGTTGCTACTATTATCAAATCTTTATCTAAGTCTTCTATTCTCCTATTACCAGTAATAAGCTTCAATATCTCCTGAATCTTATCTCCTTTTATTATTCCCCTTCTAGGCATTGTAAAATCTGCCCACATCTTCTTATCTATTTGGATAGCTAGTTTTTCAATCATATCAGGTGATATTCCCGTAGAATATAATCCACCTATAAGAGCTCCAGCACTGCTCCCTGATATTATATCTACTTTTACATTTAACTCATCTAAAGCTTTTAGCACTCCTATATGAGCAAGACCTCTTGCCGCACCAGAACCTAAAGCTAATCCCACTATTGGTTTTTCATCCACAATAACACCTCCCAAGTTCTTTATATCATATTTATATTATGTACAAATATAATTTATTAAGGAGCTTTTATATAAAATTTAATGGAGGAATAAAAGTTTATGAAAAATTCCTTTTTTAATATTATATTTGTAATACTGCTAATATGCATACTAATTGGTATTGTAGTTCATCCTAAATTAGTATTAGATAGTGCCCATGACAGTTTGTTGACCTGGTTTAATGTAGTAATACCTTCTTTGTTACCTTTTTTTATAATTTCAGAAATATTAATAGGAGTGGGATTTGTAGATTTTATAGGTAAATTACTGCAGCCTATTATGAAACAAGTATTTAGAGTTCCTGGTGTTTCTGCTTTCCCTTTTGCTATGAGCATAATATCAGGATATCCTACAGGCATAAAAATAGTCTCTAATTTAAGAAGTAAAAAACTCATAAGTAAATTAGATGCAGAAAGGACCATGAGCTTTTCTAGTACTTCTGGTCCCTTATTCATGATTGGTACAGTCTCTATTGGAATGCTTAATAACCCAGCTTTAGTACCATTAATATTATATCCTCATTACTTGGGAGTTCTTACCATAGGTTTTTTTTATAGATTTCATAATAATAACAACAATAAATTGTATCATCTCAGTATACCAGAAAATCAAGAACCTGTTTTAAACAGAAACAACGAAAATACTATACCTATAGGAAAAATCATTTCTAATAGTGTAAAAAACAGCATAAACACTATAACATTAATTGGTGGATTCATGATTATATATACTGTGCTTGTGGAGATAATATTCGTCTCAAATTTTTTTAATTTACTAATAGATTTCATCCAAAAAATAATCCCTATTACATTAGACAAAGAGCTAGTAAAAGCTTTCTTTGCTGGTATATTCGAGATGACAACAGGTTGTAAAAAAATTTCAGCTGCAAATTTGAAATTAATACATAAAGTAACACTCATCAATTTCTTAATAGGTTGGAGTGGTTTTTCTGTTCATAGCCAAGCCCTGAGTTTTATAAGTAATACAGATATAAATGGCAAATTATACATATTTATCAAACTAATCCATGGTAGCTTATCAGCTGTATATACCATTTTATTATATAACTTTATATATAAAGACTTAATTAGCCCATCCTTTTACCCATACTATTACCCTATGGATCCTATTTTTATATTAGAATGGCCAAATCTATTATTAAACTCTATTAAGCTTGCCCTATTAATGACACTATATTTACTAATTTCATCCCTTATTGTATTTTTTATCCAATGCTTTGTATCTTCGGAATAATTATCCCCTTAATTCTTGCCTATTTTCATTTAGTATTTCTATTAATTTTTTTAAATCCTCCTGGGTATTTGCTAATATATTATCAGCATATTCCAAAGCTCCTAATCTGATTTCTTTAGCATTGTTTTGAGCTTTAGTTGTAATTTCCTCTGCTAATTCTTTTGCTTTTTTAGTTATTTCATCTTCTTCAATTAACTCTTGTAGTCTTAATTCTGCTTCACTAACTATGGTATCTGCCTCTTTTTGAGCTTCAGCCAATATCCTCTGACGCTCTTGTTTTATCCAATTAGCTTGTTTGATTTCATCTGGTAACTTAATCCTTATTTCACTTATAATATCGTATATTTCATCTGCATCAATCATAACTTTAGAAGAAAAGGGTACTGAAGAACCATTTTCAATTATATCTTCTATTTCATCTATTAACTTTAAGATCTCCATAATTATTTATAACCTCCTTCAATCTTTTCTTTTAATGCTATTTCTACATTAGGGGGTACAAAACAGGAAACATCTCCCCCAAAAGTCGCCACTTCTTTCACAATACTTGAACTTAAATAAGCGTATTTCCCCCTTGATACCATAAAAAAAGTTTCAATATCTGGCTCTAACTTTTTATTTACCAAAGCCATCTGCATCTCATATTCAAAATCAGAAACTGCTCTTAATCCCCTAACCATCGTGGTACAACCTTTTTCTTTAGCGTAATCAACTAACAATCCAGAAAAGGTATCTACTTCCACATTATCATATTTTTCTAAAGCTTTTTCCAATAATTCAACCCTCTCCTCTATAGTAAACATATGTTTTTTTGATTTATTATTTAATACTGAAACTATAACTTTGTTAAATTTTTTAGAGCATCTATCTATTATATCTAGATGCCCGTAAGTTATAGGGTCAAAACTCCCTGGGTATATTACAACCATTTTTTTCCTCCTTGTCAGTTATTTGTGTAGAAAGTTAAAGATTTGTTGCCATAATCCCTATAATCTAGCTTAGTAAACCCATATACCTTGTCTTCTAATATTAATTCTTTTTCATGCTCCAATATTATAATACCTTGTTTGTTTAAAATGCTTTTTTCCCAAACTCTTTCAAGCATTTTTATAATTAAATCTTTTCCATAAGGGGGGTCCATAAAAATATAGTCAAATAATATACCTTTATTAGCGAATACATTTATGCTTCTTAATGCATCTATTTTCATAATATTAGCTCTCTCCCCTAACTCAGTATATATCAAATTTTCTTTTATAATTTTTATGCTTTGAGGTGAACTATCAACAAAATAAGCTATTTTTGCTCCTCTACTTAAAAACTCAATACCAATTGAGCCAGAACCAGCACATAGGTCTAAAACTATTGAATTTTTATCTATATCTCCCAAAATATTAAATAAAGATTCTTTAATTCTATCTTCAGTAGGTCTAGTATCTTTTCCTTTAGGGGCTTTTAATCTATGCCCTTTTTTACTTCCTGATATTACTCTCAATAGATCACCTCACCTTCACCTTTATGAAATATATTTTATCATATTTCACAGAATATTAGAGAATTAATTTAAAATTAAGTCATCAATCCTATCACCAAACATATGAATTATCCTCTGCCTAAGTAGAAAATGTTCTTCAGCTAACAATAGATAATCCTTCTCCAATATTTCTTCAGCTTTCTTTTGGGCCAATTTTAATATATCTATATCTGTAAATAAATTTGCTATTTTTAGATCTGGTAAACCATGTTGTTTTGTACCAAAGAATTCACCAGGTCCTCTCAATTCTAAATCTTTTTCCGATATATAAAATCCATCACTAGATTTTTGTAATATCCTCATACGCTCTCTAGATATTTTACTATTACTACTATTAATTAATATACAATAGGATTGATACTCCCCTCTACCAACCCTTCCTCTTAATTGATGGAGTTGAGCTAATCCAAATCTTTCTGCATTATATATTACCATTATATTTGCATTAGGTACATTAACTCCAACCTCTATTACGGTAGTAGATATCAATACATCTATTTGTTTGTTTTTAAATTGCCCCATAATATTATCCTTCTCTTGAGGTTTCATCTTACCATGGAGTAACCCTACATTAAAATCCTTATATACATTATCCTTAAAGGAACTATACAATTCTTCTGCTGCTTTCACATCTAAAGTATCGCTTTCTTCAATTAAAGGACACACTATATATGCCTGTCTACCTTCTAGTAACTGTTTCTTTACAAAATTATTTACCCTTTCTGTCATATGGACTCCTACAGCGTAGGTCTCAATTGGCTTTCTTCCTGGAGGCATTTCATCAATAATAGATATATCCAAATCTCCATATAATATCAAAGCTAAAGTTCTAGGTATAGGGGTTGCAGTCATAACCAAAATATCTGGACTATCCCCCTTTTGTTTTAATACTGCTCGTTGTTTTACGCCAAATCTATGTTGTTCATCAGTAATTGCCAATCCTAGATTGTTAAATTCTACATGTTCTTGTATAACAGCATGGGTACCTATTAATACATGAATATTACCATTCTTTAAATCCTTAAGAACCTGTTCCTTCTTTTTGTTGGATAAAGAGCCTATTAAAAGTTCACATTTTATATCATAATTGGAAAACAATTTGGTAATGGATTCATAGTGCTGTTGAGCCAATATCTCCGTAGGTGCCATTAATACCGATTGATAACCAGATTCCCACGCCTTCAGCATTGCTAACACGGCAACAATTGTCTTTCCAGAGCCTACATCTCCCTGCACTAATCTATTCATCTGCTTGCTATCTTCCATATCTTTTTCTATTTCTTTAAATACCCTTTCCTGAGCTGATGTAAGCTTAAAAGGTAATTTTTCTATGAAATTATACACTTCATCTGATGACTTGAATTGTATTCCTTTATTTATATCCTTTGTTCTATTTTTTATTACGAATAAACCTAATTGCAAAGTAAGTAATTCTTCAAATACTAGTCTACGCCTTGCTTGCAAATATCTGTTTTTATCTTGAGGAAAATGAATATTCTTTATAGCTTCTTTAATGGACATTAAATTTAATTCACTCCTAAGATAATCAGGGAGTATTTCTGGTAACTTATAAGCGTAATCATTTATTGCATTTTTCATTATTCTTATCATTTCATTATTACTTAAACCCTCAGTTAAAGAATATATAGGTACAATAGAGCCAATCTTACTACCCTTTCCTTTCTCAAATATAGGATTGGTTATTTGTATTTCCCTACCAAAGTAATTAACCTTTCCATAGACTATTATATTGTCCCCCATGGATATTTGGCTTAAGATATAGTCTTGATTAAACCAAACTAAATTAGCAATACCTGTCTCATCCTTTACAGGTACTTTTATTATATTTAAATTTTTTCTAGGCCTTAATTTAGTAGGATATCCCCATACTTTTACTTTTAAACTTACCTTTTCTCCCTCTTCACATTGAGCTATATATTTAAAATTAGCCCTATTCTCATATTCCCTAGGTACAAAATACAATAAATCTTCAATTGTATTGATATTTAATTTTTTTAATCTAGAAGCCCTTTTAGGGCCAACGCCTTTTATATACTGTATAGACATGTAAAAACACCTCCTATGCCTATGACTTCTATAACAATTCAACCAAAAATCCCTACCATTTGGTAGGGATTTTATTTTACTCTATTGAAAATATATAATAATATAGTGGTTGACCACCAAATATAACTTCAACATCAAAGTCTTCAAATTTTTCTTCAAACTTCTTAGATAATTTGAAAGCTTCTTCTTCTTCCACTCCATTGCCATAAAATATAGTTATAAGAGATGACTCATCGTCTATCATCTTTTCCAATAATTCAAAAGCCACTTGTTCTACATCATTACCAATGGCAAGTATCTCATCCCCAGCAATTCCAATTATATCATCTTTTTTTATCTTTATATCATCAATTTCCGTATCTCTAACAGCATAGGTCACCTGAGCTGTTTTTACGTAGGAAATAGCTTCTTCCATGTTTTTTAAATTTTCTTCTACATCTAAATCGGGATTAAAAGAAATTAAAGCTGATATACCTTCAGGTATACTCTTAGTAGGGAACACATAAACATTTCTGCCACTTAGCTCTTTAGCTTGTTCAGCTGCCAATATGATATTGCCATTATTAGGAAGTATTATTATGTTTTCACCTTCTACTTCATCTATTGCCTTCAATAGATCTTCAGTACTTGGATTCATAGTCTGCCCACCTGGGATAATATAATCTACATTTAATTCTTTAAATACAGTATCCAATCCTTTACCTATTGAAACAGTTATTAGACTATACTTTTTATTGGTAACCTTAGGTTTTTTATCTTCAATATATTCCTTATTGGCAATTATATGACTATGTTGGTATCTCATATTGTCTATCTTGATGTCATTTAACTCCCCTATACTTAGAGCTTTTTCCAACACTTTCCCTGGATTGTTAGTATGAATATGAACTTTAATCAATCCTTCGCCACCAACCACCATTAAAGAATCTCCAAATACAGATATATCCTCTCTAAATGCTTCATAATCACTATAGGATGTGTTTATAATAAACTCTGTACAATAACCATATTTAATATCTGCAGTATCAATATCATGGGGAATATACACATCCTTTGTCAATGTGGGCTCAATAAATTCTAATTCTATCTCCTCACCAGTAGTGATAGCATTGTATGCACCTATCAATACACACATTAAGCCTTTCCCACCAGCATCAACAACTCCAGCTTGTTTCAATACTGGTAGCATTTCAGGAGTTTTGTCTAATACATAATTTCCATGTTCAATTATCTTTTTCAGGAAAATTATTACATCATCTTCGCCTTTTGCAATTTCTAAACCATATTCTGCACAACCTCTTGCTACAGTAAGTATAGTCCCTTCCGTAGGTTTCATTACTGCTTTATATGCAGTGTCTGATGCTAATTTAAATGCATTAGCTAAATCCAATGTGGTTGCACTTTCTTTATCTTTTAATCCATTAGCAAATCCTCTAAAAAGCTGAGAAAGGATAACCCCAGAATTTCCCCTTGCTCCCATTAAGGAACCATTACTTGCTGCTATAGCTACCTTCCCAGCACTATATTCTTCTAAATTTAATATCTGTTTAATGGCAGACTTCATAGTTAGAGACATATTAGTACCAGTATCTCCATCAGGAACTGGAAATACATTTAGAGCATCAACTTCTTCTTTGTTTTTATCTAAATATTGTGCAGCGCCAATAAATGCATTTTTAAGCATGACGCCATCCATATTTTGAACCTTCAATTATAGTACCTCCTTATACTACTTTTCAACTCTAATCCCTTGAACAAATACATTTACCTTAGTTACTTTAAGACCTGTAAGATTTTCTACATTGAATTTTACTTTTTCTATTATATTTTGTGCCACTACAGATATCTTCATCCCATATTGCAATATTACATGCAAATCTATTTCTACTTCATCGTCCCTTGTATATACTTTAACTCCTTTTGCTAAATTCTCCCATCTTAATAATTGAAAAAAACCATCAGTCGCACTTTTGCTAGCCATGCCTACAATACCATAGCTTTCCATAGCTGAAAGTCCTGCTATTGTAGCAATAACATTATCCTCTATATTGATATAGCCATACTCATTCTTTGTATTTGCTGGCACGAAAATCGCCTCCCTATTAGAATAAATACTTTATGGATATATTTTACCTTATAATACTAAATAGTTCAACCAATTACAATAAACTATTTATTCTATATATATTATTTTAGTTGCTTTTTTATTGCCTATTGTGTAAAATATTAAGTGTTATTATTGAAATTGCTAAAGCATATCACTGAAATCTTTTTTATGATTAAGGAGGCGTTGGTATGGCTAGAAAATGTGATATCTGCGGAAAAGGAAAATTATATGGAAATAAGGTGACTTTCTCAAATAAAAAAAATAATAGAAGTTGGTCTCCAAATATTAGAAAGGTCAGAGCTGTTGTGGATGGCACTACAAAAAGAATTAATGTCTGTACTAGATGTTTAAGATCTGGTTACGTAGATAGGGCATTATAAGATTTAAGGCTTCCTCTCAATAGAAATGGAAGCCTTATTTTGTTTTTAATATCAATAAACCTAATATTATTAATACTATACTTATTAATAATAACAATCCTTCTATAGAAATTCTGTTTACTAAAATCAATAATCCTATAACTCCTAAAATTATACCTACAATTTTTTTTATTTTATATCTATACCTGTATTTACATCTATAAAAAAAATGTTTCACTGATAACACCTCAAATGATTAAGCTTAGTTTATCATATTCATAAATTTATCTATTGGTTACAATAATTTAGCCAACTAAGCTTATTATAAACTAAGTTTAGTTGGCTTCTAAGATAAGGCTTGTATAAACTAGAATTAATAATTTATATAAATTTTATTTAACCTATTGTATTCAATTAATCTTAGTCCCTTGAAAGGCATACTAAACATAATCCTTCGTGAACCAATATATAGGCCTTATCATGGATTATTTTATTACTTATACCTAGGGTTGAGCCAAAATTAATAGTATATTCCTTCAACTCATATTCAAATCCTTTAAGGCTTATACTGACTCCCTTTTGCGTCAAGGGAATCACAGATACGTAAGAATCTTCCTTTTTCGATAGTATTAATTCTTTATCAACTAAATATATGGTGTTTTTCTCATCCATGATTTTCCCTGTACAGCCTTTTTCATGTAATTTAATAAGTAATAATATATTGGCCAAGGTATGATCCATTCTACTACCTATAGCCCCTACAAAGGTAATGTCTTTAATCCCTTTATCTATTAAAATATCCAAAGCTAGCTCCGTATCCGTTGCATTCTTTTTTACTGGATATTTCGTTACAGGAATTCCTTCTTTATTAAGAATATCTAATGTTCTAATAGAAATTGAATCTAAATCTCCAATTACCAAATCTGGTAAAATATTTGCCTCTATACAATAATTACATCCTCCATCAGCACATAAAATAAAATCAAAATCCATCGCTATCTCACTTAGCCAATTAATATCTTTCATATCTCCATTAGAAATTATTAAAGCTTTCATTTAATTCATCCCTTATTTTTCTATTTTACTTAAAGGCTTCCAAATTAAAGATAATATGATTGTAGATATAATAAACTCTGGAATTAAATAACTAGATTGATATATCAATGAATAAATCCATGGGTTTTGTGTCCCAGCATATTCACTAAAAAATATTACTCCAGCCAAAAGATGACAAATAAATCTACCTCCAATTGCCAATAACACAGATAAGGCTATATTGAAATAATCTTTAAAACTATCTAACTCTTTAGAAATAGATGAAATTCCCGCTAAACCTAATAGGCCAAATGCAATAGGATACTCTAGTATAGCTTGTGTAGGAGTAAAAAACCACCCTCCCAACATTAACTTTAAAAGTCCAAAAATAGCCCCAGTAATTATACCTGGACCTACACCCCATCTCATTGCAAATAACAATATTGGAATCATACTACCTGCTGTCACAGAACCTCCCTGTGGAGCTTCGTATATCTTTATTCTACTTAGCAAATAAGCTAAAGCAATCATAATTCCCGCTTCTACTACCATCTTAGTACTCCATTTTTTCATATTATACCTCCTTTAAAAGATAAAACCCATTACCTGAATTTGGTAATGGGTATGTTTACATTTACGTATGATTATACACTTTCCTACGCTAGAATTACCTAGTTCAGGTTAAAGGGTCGGAATCTAATTCCCTCTCAGCCCTATTTAATGGCTCCCCTAGTGGTAACACCATATATAGTTATTGAATACATTATATCATATTTTAAATATAATTCAATTATAATCTTTTGAATTTTTCAGTTCTTTCAGCTATATCTTCCGCCTCAAATATTCCCGAACCAACTACAATAATATCCACTCCCAACTCCTTCATTCTTCCTGCATTTTCTAATTTAATCCCTCCATCGACTTCTATCAAAACATCTATATTTCTGTCTTCTATAATATTTCTTAAGTCCTTGATCTTTCTCTCCATAGAATTTATAAACTTTTGACCTCCAAAACCAGGATTTACTGTCATAATAAGTACCATATCTATATAATCTAGTACATAGTCTATATTATCTAAAGGAGTTGATGGATTCAATGCAACTCCAGCTTTTACCCCATAGGATTTTATCTGTTCAATAGTCCTATGTAGGTGGATAGTAGCCTCTTCATGTATAGTGATAATATCAGCACCAGCATCAACAAAATCTTTAATATACCTTTCAGGCCTATGGATCATTAAATGGACATCAAAAGGAGTGTGGCTAATATTCCTTATCTTTTTAATTACAGGAGGACCAAATGTAATATTGGGTACATACAATCCATCCATCACATCTATATGGATATAATCTGCCCCTCCTTTTTCTAAGGATAATATTTCTTCCTTTAAATTTCCAAAATCTGCTGATAAAATAGACGGTGAAACCTTCAGCATGTCAATA
>JAAYFV010000088.1 GCA_012728075.1 Tissierellia bacterium | reverse complement strand
TGAAAAAGTAACTCGTTCTTGGCATGCAGGTGCTAATGCTGTAGGTGCAAAATGTATTGTAAAATCACTTCCTGGTTATTTCCCAGTTACTCCAGATAAAAACTTACAAGAGCTTATGTATAATAATTTGATTTTATTATTTGGCAAAGAAAATGCTTTAAAAAATGGTGAACACCAATGCGGTAGTTCCGATGTTGGCGATGTTTCCAGTATTATTCCTACATTGCAAGCAAGTATAGGTGGAGCTGGTGGAAATTTCCATTCAGATGATTATCGTCTTGTAGATAGAGAGCTAGCTTATCTAGGTGCAGCTAAAGCATTAACGCTAACGGTGATTGACCTATTGTATGATGATGGAGAGGAGATTAAAAAGGTAATTGAGGAATTTGAACCTATATTTACTAAGGAAGAGTACCTAGAAGAATGGGGTAGAATAGGAGAAAGATTCAAGTAGAAAGGGGCACAAGACATATGGATTTTTCAAACTTAAAATTAAAGGATAAGAAGATAATGGAAGCTATTGAGATGGAGATAAAAAGGCAGAATAATGGCATCGAATTAATTGCTTCTGAAAATTTTGTTTCATCAGAGGTAATGGAAGCCATGGGTAGCCAGCTAACTAATAAATATGCAGAAGGCTATCCTAGGAGGAGATACTATGGGGGCTGTGAATATGTAGATATGGTAGAGGATTTAGCAAGGGATAGGCTGAAGAAGCTGTTTGGTGCTGAACATGCCAATGTCCAACCTCATTCAGGATCCAATGCTAATTTAGGAGTTTATTTTGCAATTTTGCAACCAGGAGATAAGGTATTGGGAATGGATTTATCTCAAGGTGGACATTTAACCCATGGTAGTCCTGTTAATATTTCAGGTTCTTATTATGATTTTATATCCTATGGTGTAGATAAACAGGAAGAAAGAATAGATTATGACGAAGTCATGAAAATAGCAAAAAAAGAAAAACCTAAACTTATTATAGCAGGTGCTAGTGCCTATCCTAGAATAATTGATTTTAGTAAATTTAAAGAAATTGCAGATGAGGTTGGAGCCTACTTAATGGTGGACATGGCACATATAGCTGGGCTTGTAGCAGCAGACCTTCATCCAAATCCAGTACCTTATGCCGACTTTGTTACCACCACTACCCATAAGACATTAAGAGGGCCTAGGGGAGGGGCTATACTTTGTAAAGAAAAATATGCAAATATTATTGACAAAGCAATATTTCCAGGAATCCAGGGAGGACCATTAATGCATGTAATAGCAGCAAAAGCCGTATCTTTTGCAGAAGCCCTTACAGATGAATTTGTCCAATATCAAAAACAGATTGTAAAAAATGCTAAAGCATTAGCTGAAGCTCTAATAGCTAAAGGATTTAGATTAGTATCTGGAGGAACGGACAATCATCTTATATTAATAGATTTGAGGAATAAAAATATATCTGGAAAAGATGCAGAGGCCACATTAGACGAGATTGGAATAACTGTAAACAAAAACACTATACCTAATGATCCAGAAAGTCCATTCATTACAAGTGGTATTAGGATTGGCACCCCTGCTGTAACTACAAGAGGCATGAAGGAGAAGGAAATGGAAGAAATTGCAGAAATAATGAATCTTGCACTAGAGGGCCAACATAGCAAAGAGAAATTGAGAAACAGAGTTAAAAATCTTTGTAGCAAGTATCCTTTATATCAAAACATAAAGGCTAGGCACTAACTTATAAATTTATTATACAAAATTAAGCACCTCACAAGTAAAAATATTTGTGGGGTGCTTTTATATTGACATCATAAAATTGTAATGATACTATAAATATAATAGGGGTACACTTTTAAAGTGATATAATACACTTATAAAAATGGAGGGGATATTTTTGAAAAAACCTTTAATTATGACTCCTGGACCTACGGAGATTCATGAAGATGTTCGGAAAGCTATGGCTCAAGATATAACAAATCCAGATTTGGATGTCAAATTTTTCGAATTTTATAAACAAACTTGTGACAAGTTAAAGAAATTATTAAATACCAAAAATGATGTACTTATATTAAACGGAGAAGGTATTTTAGGGCTAGAGGCTGCATGTGCTTCTTTAATAGAACCAGGAGATCGAATACTTTGTATAGATAATGGTATATTTGGAAAAGGGTTTGGTGATTTTGCTAAGATATATGGTGGAGAGGTTACATATTTTGAAGGAGATTATAGAAGATCTATTGATTTAAAAGAACTAGAGGATTTTTTGGAAAAAGATAGTGATTTTAAAGTAGCTACTTTAGTTTATTGTGAAACCCCTTCTGGTATAACCAATCCTGTAGATAAGATATGTCCATTATTAAAGGAATATGGAATAATATCTGTGGTGGATGCAGTTTCTGCTATTGGAGGAGAACCTATTGAGGTGGATAAATGGCAAATGGATGTAGTTCTAGGTGGAAGTCAAAAATGTTTGTCGGCTTCACCAGGATTAACTTTTTTGAGTATTAGTAAAGATGCTTGGGATATTATACTTAATAGGAATATACCTATTAAATCCTTTTATTGTAATTTAGCTTTGTGGGAAAACTGGTATGAAGAAAAATGGTTTCCTTATACTCAACCTATAAGCGATATATATGGATTAAACTGTGCAGTAGATAGGATATTGGAAAAAGGAGATTATATTGAAAGGCATAAAAAAATTGCTAATATAGTTAGAGAATCTTTCATTCAAGCTGGACTAGAATTATATCCTTTGAGTGGATATTCTAATACAGTTACCACAGTTTTAATTCCAAAGGGAATAAGTTTTAATGAAATATTTAATAGTATGTTAGAAGATCACAATATTATGATAGCCGGGGCTTTTGATTATTTAGAAAACAAGGTGATTAGAATAGGTCATATGGGAGAAAATTGTTATGAAGATAAGATTTATATTACTTTAAAGGCTTTAAATAATGTGTTTAAAAAACATGGAATTAAATTAAATAATAGTTTGCACAAATAAATATTTAGGCCTGGCACTAGCTTATGAATTTATTGCATAAAGCCAAGTCCTTTTTTTAGGTATGGTTTCATATTTTATATATGTAGATATATTTTGTAGAAAATGGGTATATAAAATCAATATAGAGGGATTTATATAATATTAGAATAGGAATAGGTAAAAAAGGAGTTGTTAAGATATGTTTTGGTATATCATTTTTTTGTTTTTTATGATTTCAGCAGTACAACCTGCGATTAAACAGGCAGCATTGAAAGCTTCTAGACAAAAGCTTATATCTAATATAGAAAAAAAGAACAACTCTAGGGTTATTACTCTTATTCATCGTCAGGAAACCATAACTTTACTTGGCTTACCAGTAATGCGCTATATTGATATAAATGATTCAGAAAGAATTATAAGTATTATACAGATGACGGATCCAGATATACCCATAGATGTAATATTGCATACCCCTGGGGGCCTGGCATTGGCTGCTTTACAGATAGCTAGTGCTTTAAAAAAACATAAAGGCAAGGTTACAGTTTATGTACCATACTATGCTATGTCAGGTGGTACTCTTATAGCTTTGACAGCTGATGAGATAGTCATGGGAGAGCACTCCACTCTAGGACCTGTGGATCCTCAAATTGGTCAATACCCAGCTCCATCTATAGTGAATGTTTTAAAACAAAAGGATATTTCTGATATTGATGATGAGACTTTAATTCTAGCTGATATTTCAAAAAAGGCCATAAATCAGATGGAAAATTGCATATTAAATCTATTGCCTGATAGATATTCTGATGAAGAAAAAAGAAATATAGCCAAGATTCTAACTCAAGGTCAATGGACTCACGATTTTCCTATAGGTGTGGATACAGCGAGGAGTTTAGGGCTTAATGTAAATACCCATGTACCAAAAGAGATATATGAACTTATGAATTTGTTCCCTCAACCAATTAGAAATGCTTCTGAAGTAAAATATGAGCCTAAATATAGAGAAAAACAAGAAAATGGGAATTAATAAAGGATGATATGTTAAGTTATAAATTTAGCAGGTATAGTATTGCTTAGCCATATATCATCCTTTTTCCTATAAAAATTTACTCTTGTATTATGGGCTTTTTTAGATGCGATTTTCTGAGGACATGGGTATGTCCTATGAATAATACTTGTGTTTCCATAAGTTGAACACATTTATTTGGATTTGTCATATATCCTACTATATCCCCAAGGACTATAATCCTGTCTATTTTTTTGTAGATAAATATTCAAGAATCGCCTCTAATGCCTCTAAATTTCCGTGTATATCACTTATCAATCCAATTTTCAATGTATGATGCCCTTTATATATTATTATACATCTAATAAAATCTTAGTACTAGGTGCTAAGATTTTTAGTTGCTGGAAAATTATTATTTTGGTTTTTAACTTTTAAAGATTTTGCAGATTAGTTAAGTAATTGCCACAATAGATAGGAGTATATTGGAATTATAAAACTATTGGTTTTAATATATACTAATAAGTAGGAAAGGCATAAGGTGATTATATGTTTACCTTAACAAAAAGACAAAAAGATATTGTCAATTATCTATTAAAAACTAAAAAAAATTCTACTATCAAAGAAATAGCCTCTGTTTTTGGAGTAAGTGAAAGAACTATCCGCTATGATTTAGATATTATCGAATCATGGCTTGATGAAAGAAATATTGAGCTAATTAGAAAACCGGGAACGGGTATTTCTTTAGATGTAGAAAGGGTAAATATGGTAGATATATTGGATGAATTGACAGATTTAGATAATATAGATTATTCGACAGAGGAGAGACAATTTTATATTAAACTTGTTCTTTTTCTATCTACTGATTATATAACATTAGAAAATATTTCAGATATAGTAAATGTTAGCAGGAATACTGTAATACAAGACCTGGATAGAATAGAAGAGGAACTAAAGGAAAGTAGTTTTGAATTAAAAAGGAAAACTTACTATGGAATTAAAGTTATAGGTAAAGAATCAGATATAAGAAATGAGATATTGAAATTAATATGGAAGGGTTTAAGGGATGGACTATTAAATAACAAGGATATTAAGTCTATATTTAATGGTATAAATGAGGATCACATTATTGGAGCCATAAAAGAAAAGGAAAAGTTATTAGATATTGCATTTACGGAAGAGGCAACAAAAGAGCTTATGTTACACATAGGAATTGTTACTAAAAGGGTAAAAGAAGGTAAACATATAGAATATCTTAATACTTTGAAAGATGATTTTAAAAAGAGTAAATACTATAAGACTACCAAGGCAAGTTTAAGTATTATTGAAGAGAATTACAACATAATATTTAATGATAATGAAATATTATATGTAGATAGAATTTTTAAAGGTGCCAAGACAAGAGATTCTATAGTATTTGGAGAAGAATGCGAAGATGTTAGTGTGATAGTTGAAGAAACCATAGAAGATGTTGAAAAATATTTGGGAATTAATCTTAAAAATGACATAGAATTTATAAATGCTCTAAAGACCCATTTGCAAATTGCTTTTTTTAGACTTAATAATAATTTAGATATAGAAAACCCTCTTACAGAGCAAATTAAATATAGATATCCATTTATTTTTGAATTATCAAGGAAAATTTTAGACAAACATAAGGAAGCTTTTGGGGGAAAACTAGTAGATGAGGAAATAGCCTATATGGCAATGCATATTGGTGCTGCTTTTGAAAGAAACAAAAGCTCAAGTTTTATGCCCAATGTACTGTTAGTATGTGGAAGTGGCTTAGCAACATCCAATCTATTGAAAACAAGATTAAGTGTTATGTTGCCAGAACTCAAGTATATAGGACCAATATCTACAAT
>JAAYFV010000087.1 GCA_012728075.1 Tissierellia bacterium | reverse complement strand
TGTATTTGGGAAAAATATAAAGCTATTACTTTATAAAATATGGGACAGGGGGTCAGACCTTCTGTCCCATTTGGAAATAGGATTAATGGATATTGAAGAATTAGGAATTGTAAAGGTTTACTAGGAAAGGCCTAAATAGAAAGGCCTTTTTTGTGTGCTTAATTTTTCTGAAATGCAAAGAGCAAGTTTAACATTGACTTTTTTTGAAAGAAACACTATAATAGATTTAACAAAGTAAAACTCTTTTTACCTATAGTAAAACATCAACATTTGAGTACCAAAACATATCCTTATATTTGACACTACAAAATTTAAGGAGGAGGCAGTAAAATGAAAAACAAAAAACTTGTTATGATACCAGGACCAACGCCTGTTACCAGGTCAATACAGGATCAAATGGGAAGAGAAACAGTAGCACATGGAGATCCTGGTTTTGTAAAAGATTTCAAACAAGTAATAGAAGATTTAAAAGATATTTTTAAAACAAAAGGTGAAGCTTTTGTTGTAGCTGGAACTGGTACTTTAGCAATGGAAATGGGAATAGCAAATGTTACAAAAGAAGGGGATAATGTATTAGTTGTATCCCATGGACATTTTGGAGATCGTTATGTAGAGCTTTGTGAAAGGAAGGGTTTAAAAGTTGATGTATTATCATCTGAATGGGGAACTATCGTCCCTGTAGAAGACATTGAAAAGAAACTAAACGAAAAAAATTATAAAGCTATAACTGTTACTCATGTAGATACTTCAACAGGAGTATGTGCTCCAGTAGCTGAAATAGGAGAAATAGTGAAAAGATTTGAAGACACTGTATTAATAGTTGATGGTGTATGTGCTACTGCTGCGGAACCTGAATATTTAGACGAAATGGGTATAGATGTACTTATAACTGGATCACAAAAGGCTTTTGGAGTTGCTCCAGGACTTGCAATAGTACTAGCTGGACCTAAAGCATTAAAAAGAAGAAAATCCTTAGGAACTATTAGAGATTATTATTTAGATTTTGAAAAGTGGATTCCAATTATGAATGATCCAGCAAAATATTTTGGTACTCCACCAATAAATCTGATATGGGGATTACAAGAATCCTTAAGGATTATTAAAGAAGAAGGAATCGAAAATAGATACAAAAGGCATGAAAAAGTAGGAAAAGCTATGCAAAAGGCTTTGGAAGAAGGTTTAGGATTTACTGTACTAGCAGAAAAGGATTACAGAGCAGTAACTCTTTCCTGTGTAGAATATATGGACGGAATAATAGATGAAGAATTTAGAAAAATATTAGCAGAAGAAGGTGTAGTAGTAGCAGGAGGATTAGGAAGCTTTGCGGGAAAATCTTTTAGATTAGGTCATATGGGTAATATAGATACTCATTATCTTGTATCAACTATATCAGCTATTGAAAGAACTCTTTACAGACTAGGGATTAAAGATGTATTAGGCAAAGGTGTTAGTACCTTAACGGAAGAGTTAATAAAATAGTGGTTTAATGTAAATATGCTTAGAAGCTAAATTATTTTTAATAAAGTTTCTAAGCATATTTTTTAGAAATGGAAAATAGATTATACTTTGTGGGGAAAATGCTTTTACTGGTAATAATAGAAATAAGATGAAAAATCAGAAATGAGAATTTTTTTATGTTAACATCATTCTTTCATATCAAGAGAAGTTTAGCAAAAACGATTTTTATATATTTTGCTGAAACTCAAATCTTCTAATGAGGTTGACTTTTTTAATTAAGAAGGTTATTATTTAACAAATACAAATTTCAGTTACCAATAGTAAAACATTTAATAGTATAAAATTTACTAAGTTTGCTATATAATACTAATATTGTTTATTTTACAAATGCAATAATATTATTTGGAGGAATGGTAATGAGTAATAATAAAAAAACTAAAGAGAAAAAAACCATAGCTTCTGTTATTAAAGCTATAGAAGTAATAGAGTATATTGCCTACTCAGAAAAGGAAGTTGGTGTAACTGAAATAAGTAATGGTTTAAATTATGGAGTAAGTGCAACATATCATTTATTAAATACCCTAAAAGAATGTAATGTAATTGTTCAAAACGAGAGAACAAAAAAATATAATCTAGGATTGAAACTATGGCAGATAGGAATGTTAGCATATGGGAAAAATCATATTTCTGTTACATTAAAACCTTATTTAAAAAAATTAAAGGATTTAACAGGGGAAACAGCTAATCTAACTGTCATGGATAACAATCAAATAGTGTATATTGCTCAAGAAGAAAGTGATAAGTTGGTTAAAATGTTTACCACCATAGGAGCCACAGCCCCCTTACATTGTACTGCTGGAGGTAAAGTACTATTGGCATACAAGCCAAAAGATGTCAGGGATGACATGTTAGAAAAAATTGAATTAACTAAATACACAGAAAATACAATAGTAGATAAGGAAAAACTCATAAAGGAATTAGAAGAAGTTAGAGAGAAAGGGTATGCCTTTGACAATGAAGAAAGAGAAATAGGAGTTAGCTGTATAGGCGCACCTGTATTTGATATTAATAATAATACAATAGCTTCTATTACTATATCTGGACCAACAGCAAGATTTACTGAAGAAAATAGGAAAAAATGGGTGGATATTGTAGTGGAAGTTGTCAAAGAAGCAAGTGATTACTTAAAAATTATAAATTAAATGGGACAGGGGGTCAGACCCCTTGTCCCATGTAGAGTAAGTGGTTCGTGGCTTCAGTTGTAAGTAGCTGGCTTGCTTATTATAAGAGTAAGTTATGTTTTTTAATATGATCTTGTTAATATTATCGTTATGACTTACAACTACATATATATTTTCATGGTTTCTTTCTAAATAGCTAGATGTAGGGAAACGAGCCTCATATGTGCCAAATTTTTTAAAATTAGAGTCCTTAATAAGCTCTAAATTATCAGTATATATACATCTGTCTTTAACATAAACCTCAACATTTATTTCATGAGGTAACTCAAACAAATCTGTAGCTGGCGTAATCATTAATACGCAATCATAATTTTTATGTATATTTATAAATGTGTTCCAAAAATCATTTTTACCTTTTAAATCAATACTGTTAATGTTTCTTAGAGGGTGTATGCTTATCGTATAATAAACTATAAATATGCTTGCCAATACACCAGCAATTATAATTCTAAAAAGATTTCTTTCCATATCATAACCCTCCCTTAACATTCTATATGATTAATTTTAGTTATTAATATTTAAAATTCACTATAATATAATTA
>JAAYFV010000011.1 GCA_012728075.1 Tissierellia bacterium | reverse complement strand
TTTTCTGTAGCACTGGAAGAAATAGTTGAAAATAAATTAGGGGAAAAGGATCTAAACCATATTCATATAATAGAACAAATAAAGTACTCTCATTTAAATAGAAGATACGCTATAGCTTTTGCTTAAAACCAGGATCAAAGTCCTGGTTTTTTAGTATTTAGGCTCCCTTTATTTCGTATATTTATCTGCTATAGATGAAGCTGCATAAGAATTAGGTTTGGTTTCACAGCCAAATCCACAAGCTTTTATCCATCCTACTATCTCTGGTATTAACTTAGACGATTGCCCATTTTTCCCAGCATCCACGTGGATACTTATACCAAAATCTATACCTTCCTTTTCCAAGGTTTCTGATAATCTCATAGCTACAGATAGACTATTGCTAGTCTCATAAAATAGTTTTTGACTAATATTAGTTATTCTTTTGATGTTTTTTATATCATAAAAAAATATCCCTCCATTGCCTATTCTATGGATTGCTACAACTACCACAATCTTTGTATAATCAAAGTTTTGGCTATCGGTACCTACGGAAATGTTGTAAGTACTCTCTGGCGATTTTTTAATAAATCTTTTGATAATATCTATCATTTCCTCATAATTTACCTTGCCATAAGTTGGACTATACATGATTTCCCTTCTTTCTATATATTTTTATTTGTAAAAGCTATAAATAAAATAAATAATATATTAATATATTATTTATTTTTCTCATTTTTATTGCTTTAATATTCACCACCAAACCCGGTATTTCTTATTAATTTTTCAAGTATATGTCCACCTCTATTCTTAACCAATTCTTTACATATTCTTTATCCTCAACTACTCCTTACATAATTAATATTCTACAAAAATTTGTATTTCCCTTCTTTTATTTAATACTTAAATGATATAATAAAACTTAGGAGGGATTATACATGGTCAATATTTTGAGTATTGACTGGGATTATTTTATACCTTTAAAAAAAGAATGGTCTGGATCCTATATTGAAAATAATAAAAATATAAATTTCCTATGGTATAAGAGATATTTTGAACATAAAAATAAAGGAGAGAATTTAGAATCTTCTATAATAGTAGATAGAAAACTTATGCAACATTTTCTATTAACTCTATCCCTTAAATTTTATATAGAAAAAGATGCTAAACTATATGTATCTGATTCCCATAAATTCAGTTATTATATAGCAAAAAATTTTTCATGTGATAATATATACTCCTTTGACGCCCATACTGATCTAGGCTATGGTGGCTTAGCATCTCTTAAATTTGAAGTAAACTGTGGCAACTGGCTTGGAAAACTTTTTGATGATGCCATAATAAAAACCGCCTACATCCTTTTAAGTCCTTTTTCCTTTGAAAATAGTAGCCAATTTAAAGAAATAAACAACAAATTCGATATAAGATATATAGATACAGATGATATATATAACCTACCAAATATCTCCATTATACATATTGCTCGTTCTGGAGCTTGGACACCCCCTTGGCTAGATCACGATTTTTTTCAATTGATTGATAGCTTTGATAGACCTTATAAAGTATTGGATCTTAAACATAGATACTGGAACCCTAAGGGTATATCATTAGCAGATATACTGCCTAATATAGTGTAATAGAAGGAACTATATTTTCAAAGAAAAACACCTATTACAGGTGTTTAAAAATATAAAAACTATATATTTTTGTAACATAAATACCAATCTATACAACAATATCCTTCTTCACCACTTACCCTTCTTAATAGCTCCTCGTAGGTTTGTGGTGCAGGTACTACCACTGGATCCCCTGGAAGCCAATCTGCTGGTGTAGCTACGCTTTCTCTATCTACAGTCTGTAATGCAGTAAGAAGCCTAATTATCTCTGGAATATATCTTCCAGTAGACAATGGATATATGAGAATAGCCCTTATAATTTGCCTTTCATCTATAATGAATACATTTCTTACTGTGCTATTAGTACTAACATTCGGGGCAATCATACCATACATATTAGCTATACTCATATCTTTATCAGCTATAATTGGAAAAGGAATATGAATCCCAGTATTTTGGTATATATTATAAACCCAAGCTAAATGTGAAGGATTTCCATCTAAACTTATACCTATTAATTGAGTATTTCTTTCCAAGAAAGAATTATATTGCTCTGCAAAAGCAATAAACTCAGTAGTTCATACAGGTGTAAAATCTCCTGGATGAGAAAAGAGTACCACCCATTTCCCCATATAATCGGATAATCTTAAAGGGCCAAAGGTAGATTGAGCCTGAAAATCTGGAGCCTTCATACCTAAAGTCAAACATCTATTTTCATTCATTGTTTTCACCACCATAATATATTGTTTAATATATTATATTAGTTTGAACATAATAAGGTGAAAACATCTCTTAAAAGATCTAACTACCCTGTTCTATACCCTATATTCTCCTACTTGAATCCTTAAGATGGTATAGCTTTTTATGTAAAAAAATAAATTCTATCTATGGATATAAAAACTATTAAGATTATCTATATTATAGCCTATTTCATATAGTTCTCCTTTAATGTCTTCCCTTTTCCATATGGGAATATCGTCTGTTCCAGATATTAAATAATTGCCCTTATAC
>JAAYFV010000086.1 GCA_012728075.1 Tissierellia bacterium | reverse complement strand
ACATTGGAACAAGGTGTAGAATTAGTTTTTAAAGCAATAGAAGAATCCAAAGGTGGAGAAACTTATATTTCTAAAATACCTTCTTTTAAGATTATAGACTTAGCAAAAGCTATGAATCCTAATGTTATACTAGAAGAAGTAGGAATTAGAGAAGGAGAAAAACTCCATGAAGTAATGATTACTAAAGATGATTCTAGAATGACCTATGAATATGAAAATCATTATATAATATATCCTCATTTTGATTGGTGGAGCTCAGAAAGGTATTTTACCAATGGTGGAAAGCCAATTGAAGAAGGTTTTGAATATAATTCAGGAACTAATAGTGAATGGTTAGATGTGGAAGATTTGAGAAGTTTGTTAATAGAATTGGGTATGATGCCAAATGCTCAAGAATATATAGGAGAAGTGGCGGTGACAAAATGACTAAATTAGCCATAAATGGAGGTACGCCTGTAAGAGATACTTATTTACCATATGGGCAACAGTGGATAGAGGATGATGATATAGAAGAAGTAGTAAAGGTACTAAAATCTGACTATCTTACCACTGGGCCTAAAATAGAAGAGTTTGAAGAAAAATTTGGTAAATATGTTGGGGTAAAATATGCAGTAGCTATATCTAATGGAACAGCAGCATTACATGGAGCTTCATTTGCAGCAGGCATTAAAGAGGGAGATGAAGTGATAACAACTCCTATAACTTTTGCAGCATCTGCTAATTGCATACTATATCAAGGAGGTAAGCCTATATTTGCAGACATAGATTCTAGTACATATAATATAGATCCTAAAGATATAGAAAAAAAGATTAGCAGTAAAACTAAAGCTATTGTTCCAGTAGATTTTACAGGACAACCTGTTAATATAGATGAGATTAATGCTATAGCTAAAAAATATAATTTAATAGTTATAGAAGATGGAGCCCATTCCTTAGGAGCAGAATATAAAGGTAAAAAAACAGGTTCATTAGTGGATATGACAACTTTTAGTTTTCATCCAGTAAAACATATTACTACTGGAGAAGGTGGTGTGATTACTACTAATAATAAAGAATTATATGAAAAATTAAAATTATTTAGAACCCATGGAATAACAAGGGATAAGGAAATCCTATATAATAAAAATGAAGGTTCTTGGTATTACGAACAATTGGAATTGGGCTATAATTATAGAATTACAGATATTCAATGTGCATTAGGCATAAGTCAGTTAAATAAAATAGATAAATTTCTAAGAAGAAGAAGAGAAATAGCAGAAAAGTACAACGAATATTTAAAAGATATAGATGGAATTGTATTGCCTTATCAAGAAGAATATATAAAATCTTCTTGGCATTTATATGTTATTCAATTGGAACTGGAAAAGTTTAAAGTGGGGAGACGTGAAATATTTGAAGCCTTACAAGCTGAAAATATTGGAGTAAATGTTCATTATATCCCAGTTTATTATCATCCATACTATCAAAAATTAGGATATAAAAAGGGACTATGTCCTAATGCAGAAAAATTGTATGAAAGAATTATAACTATACCATTATATCCTAAAATGACTGATAAAGATGTTAAAGATGTGGTAGAAGCATTGGATAAAGTATTAAAATATTATAAAAGGTAGTTGAATTAAGTATGAATGTATTGTTTACAGCTATAGGAAGAAGAGTACAATTAATAAATCATTTTAAAAAATATCATAAGGTAATAGGGGTAGATACTGGAGAACTAGCACCAGCTAAGCATTTTGTAGATTCTTTTTATAAAGTTCCAAAGTGGGATGATAAAGAATATGTAAACACCCTTTTAAATATATGTAAAAAAGAAAATGTAGATATGTTAATTCCTTTATATGAAAAGGAATTTATATTATTATGTGAAAATAGAGAAAAGTTTAATAAAATAGGTACGATACTAATATTAAGTGACAAAAAGTTAATAGAAATATTTAATGACAAATGGGAGAGTTATAGATTTTTTATTGAGAATAATATAGATACACCTATGACTTATAAGAAACAGGGAGTGAAAGATTTTAATTTCCCACTAATTATTAAACCAATAAATGGAGCAGGTAGTCAAAATGTGTTTAAAGTAGACAATAAAAAGGAATTAAGTTTTTTTATAGATTACATAGAAAACCCAATTATTCAAGAATATATAAAAGGAACGGAATATACCATAGATGTATTATGTGATTTAAAAGGAAATGTAATTTCCATAGTCCCAAGAGAAAGAATAGAAGTTAGAGCAGGGGAAGTAGCAAAAGGCAGAACTGTTAAAAACAAAGATATAATTGAAAAAACTTTAAAACTATGCAATAAATTAAAAATAGATGAAAACACAAAACCTATAGGTCCATTGACTATTCAATGTATTGTAGATTTGGATAATAATATAAAATTTATAGAAGTAAATACAAGATTTGGTGGTGGAGTTCCTTTAACCTTTGAAGCAGGAGTACCATATGCTAAATATTTAGGGAAAATGGTTCAAGGGTATAATGTGAGACCAATTATAGGAGAATTTAAAGAAATGATAATGCTTAGATATGATGAGGCAATTTATATTTAGGAGGAAAGATGATAAAATTAATTATATTTGATTTAGACGATACTTTATATAATGAAATAGACTTTGTATATGGTGGATTTATGGAAGTGGCTGTATTTTTATCTAATAAATATGAAATAAACAAAGATATATTATTTAAGGACATGGTTGAAATTTTAAATTCCCAAGGAAGGGGAAAAATTTTTGACCATATATGCGAAAAATATCATTTAGAAGAGAATATTGGGGATTTAGTTAGAATATACAGACATCATAAGCCTAAAATTTTTCTTTACAATGATGCTTATGAAGTCTTAGAAAAATTTAAAGCTAAATATAAATTAGGACTTATAACTGATGGTTATAAAGATACTCAGTGGAATAAGATTAAAGCTTTAAATATTGAAAAATACATGGATAAGATTATTGTTACAGATGATTATGGGAAAGAGTACTGGAAACCTAGTATAAGACCATTTCAAATGATACTAGAATATTTCAATATTAAACCAGAAGAAGCTGTATATATAGGAGACAATCCAAACAAGGATTTTTTACCTTGTAAGGAATTGGGGATTAATTCTATTAGAATAATTCGTCCCATTGGGGACCATATGAATACTTTTTTAGATGAAAAACATGAAGCAAATTATAATATAAAATCTCTACTAGAATTAGAAAATATACTGGAGGAATTAAAATGACAGTACTGTGCATAGTACAAGCTAGGACAGGCTCTGAACGATTACCAGAAAAGGTTATTAAGCCTATTTTAAATGAGCCTATGATAATTTATACTTTAAAAAGACTTAGAAAATCTAAATATATAGATGAATTAGTTTTAGCTACGACTATAGAAAAGAGAGACGATTCCTTGGTTGATATAGTAAAAAACAAAGGTTATAAAGTGTTTAGAGGAGAGGAAGATAATGTATTAAAGCGCTTTGTAGATACATATGAAAAACATGGTGGAGATATTATAATTAGAGTTACTGGAGATTGTCCGTTAATAGATCCTTTTATTGTAGACAATGTAGTTACATATTTTATGGCTAATAACTATGATTATGTAAGATTAGATGTACCAGAGACTTTCATAAGAGGTTTTGATGTAGAAGTATTTTCATCCAAAACATTGTTAAAAGTGTGGGGGGAAGTTTATTCTTTAGATAATTCTCATAGATATAAAGAGCATGTTACATTATATATTTATGAAAATCCAGATAAATTTAATATAGGTATTGTAAAAGGAAATGAATTTTACAATAAAGACTATAGATTATCTGTGGATACTATAGAGGATTTTAAATTAGTAGAAACTATATTCAATCATTTTCAAAATGAATATATAGAAGCTAAGGAAGTAGTAAAATTTTTAGATGAAAATCCTAGTATAGCTAGTATAAATAAAAACATAAAACAGAAGAAGGTATAGGAATAATATGAAAGTAATAATTTACGCCAATGGCTCATCAGCTATTGGTATAGGGCATATAATGAGGACATTAACTTTAGCTAAAGAATTAAAAAAAAGAGAGATTTATGTCGAATATATTATTGATAATAGTGATAGCAGTATTATAAAACTGCTTCAAAATAATGGATTTCATACAATTGTTGCAGAAAATATTTTGGACTATTTATCAAGTCATCAAAAACCAAAATATGATTTAGCCATAGTAGATGATTATAGTATTAATGAACATGGAATAAATAAATTTTATAATATAGCTAAAAAGATAGTATATATAGATGACTTGGCTAAATTTAGTGAATATAATATGGATATTTTAGTTAATTCTAGTATAGAGGCATTAAGTATAGATTATAAAGGATGTGCAAAAAAACTTCTAGGACCTAAATATGCCATATTAAGAGATGAATTTAGAAATAAAAAATATAAAGTACCAAAACCTAATGTAGAAAAAGTCATGATTACATTAGGCGGTGGAGATGAGTATAATATTACAAAAGATATTTTAGATTCTCTTTTAGATAATTATTATGATATAGAATATAATGTTATCTTGGGCAATTCTTATTGATATAAAGATTTTATGCTTGAAAACTATAAATATAATAATGTCAAATTTTATATGAATGTAAAAAACATGAAGAATTTAATGATAAATAATGATTTAGCTATTTCAGCAGGAGGAAATACATTATATGAACTATGTGCTTGTGGCATACCAACTATAGCAATTATAATTGCGGATAATCAATTAAAATTTGT
>JAAYFV010000085.1 GCA_012728075.1 Tissierellia bacterium | reverse complement strand
GTGTAGTGAAGGTGTTATTATATACTTAGGTACAATTACATCAAGGCAAAGAACTGTACCCATACATATTGTGAAAGGAGGTTATTCCCATGAAAGATAATGGTTTAAAAACAATGGTAAGATATGCTATGCTAATAGCATTAACTACAGTTATGACTATGGTTATTCAAATTCCCACAGTGGGGACTGAAGGTTATTTAAATTTAGGGGATATGGTGGTTTTTTTAGCAGCACTTATATTGGGTAAAAAAGGTGGATTTATAGTAGGAGGTTTTGGTTCTGCTCTAGCAGATTTAATAACTGGATATACCCATTATGTGCCTATTACTTTTGTGGTAAAGGGATTAGAAGGGTTTATTGCAGCTAGTTTACTAGAAACTAAAATAGGAAAAGACAAACCTATAGTAGCTACATCCATAGCTGGAGTATTTATGGCCTTTGGATATTTTATACCAGAAACTTTTATGTATGGAAAGGCTGCTGTAGCATCTATTCCAGGGAATATACTGCAAGGTTTAGTAGGAGCTATAACTTCTGTGGTATTATATAATGCGTTAAATAGAGTTAATAGATTTAGTTAAAGATTTGTATATTAAACCATAATAAGGGCGACCTATGGTCGCCCAATTTTAAAATGCCCAATTGCCATTTTCAAATATTTGGACTTTTTCCCCATCTTTAGTTTCCCCAATTATGGATAAATCTTCTGAACCTATCATAAAATCCACATGAGTTAGGGAGTCATTAACTCCTCTTTTTTCTAATTCTTCCTCAGTCATATTTTCGCCACCTTCAATATTTGTAGGATAAGCTTTGCCTAAAGCAAAATGACAGGAAGCATTTTCATCAAAAAGTGTATTTAAAAATATTATATTGGAGTTGGATATAGGAGAATCATATGGTACTAAAGCAACTTCTCCTAAATGTTTAGCACCTTCATCTAGAGAAAGTAGATCTTTTAATACCTCATAGCCTTGTTTAGCTTCAAAATCTATAACTTTTCCTTTTTCAAAGACTAGTTTAAATTCGTCTATTAAATTTCCACCATAGTTCAATGGTTTTGTACTATAAACCACACCATTAACTCCAGTTTTTAAAGGCATGGTAAATACTTCTTCTGTAGGCATATTGGGAACGAAGAATATATCTTTAGCACTTTTACTTCCACCACCTGCCCATATATGACCTTCAGGCAATTCTACTTCTAAATCAGTACCATTAGAAGATTTATAATATAGCTTTTTAAATTTCTTTTCATTTAGGAAATTAACTTTTTCTTCTAAATTTTTAAGATGCTCTTCCCAAGCTTTAATTGGATCTTCAAAATCTATTCTAGTAGCTTTAAATATAGCTTTCCATAGTTTTCCCATAGCTTCTTCTTCTGATACATCAGGGAAAACTCTACTAGCCCAGCCTTGTGTAGGGATAGATATTACACACCAAGCATTTATATCATTCATGGTGTAATTTCTAAAATTCTTTAATGCCATAGATGAGGACTTGTTGTAAGCTGCAATTTTCTTAGGATCTATATCTTTAAGTAATTCTGGATCTTGAGAATATATGGATAAAAATCCTGCACCATCTTCTGCATACTCCTCCATGCCATCAGCATACCATTTAGGAAAGTTTTCAAATACTTCCATAGGAGCATTTTCGTATTTCATCTTAGTTAGTATTTCATCATTCCAATTTATATGAACCTCTTTTGCCCCAAGTTCATAAGCATGTTTTGCCACTAATCTCACAAAATCCGCCCCTTCTATGGGAGCATTAATAACCAATGGTTGACCTTTTTGTAGGTTAATACCTACTTCTACGCAAAGTTTTGCATATTCATCTAACATAATATTAAAATCCTTCATTTAATCACCTCGAGTTATGTATTTGAGTATAGTTTATAGGATTAGGAAAGGAATGTAAATAGTTATGTATAATAAAAAAAGCGAAAAAATATTAAAACATAATAAACTAAGAGTGAAAAAGAATTCGCGAGTTTTTGTCTAAAATTAAGGGGGCAATCTGTCTATCTTATATATCATTTATCCCATATTTACTGTTGCTTTTTATGGGAGATTCCAATAATACAAAAAGAGTAGGACATGTGCCCTACTCTTTTTGTATTACTCTAACCACACAATTGGTTTTATTAAATCCTTTGGTTTTTCAACCATAAGGTTATAAGCATCGGCTATCTTATCTATCCCTTTGAATTCATGAGTTACTAGCTTAGATGGATCCACTCTCCCAGCCATTACAAGCTGGATCATAGCTTCCATTCTCACTCGGCCACCTGGAGTAAGACCACCTTTAATAGTCTTATGTGCCATTCCAAACCCCCATGCTGGACAAGATATTGGTATATTTCCCATACTTTCATACATATTAATATTTGCAACAGTTCCCCCTGGGCGAACCATCATTACAGCTTGATTTACTACATCAATTCCGCCACCTGCAATAATAACCCTATCAGCACCATTACCATCTGTTATTTCCATTACTTGCTCAACTATATCTCCTTCTTTATAGCTAATTATTTTTGTGGCGCCATATTCCTTGGCCAATTCAACAGCTTTAGGTCTAGTACCTACACCAAATATCTTACCAGCACCTCTAAGTTTAGAACCTGCAATTGCCATCAAACCTACTGGTCCAATACCTATTACTACTACAGTATCACCAAATTCTATATCTGCAAGTTCTGCACCATGGAACCCTGTTGTCATCATATCTGTAACCATAACAGCAGACTTTAAGTCCATACCTTCAGGTAGAAGAGCTAGATTCATATCTGCATATCTAATACGGGCATATTCAGCATATAGACCATCTTCATAACTAGAGAGATTTATACCTTTCAGTTGTCCTCCACTATGCTGGTGCATATTATATTGTATTTCTTTTTCACTCCGATCTGGAGTTACTGCAGGTATAATTACTTTGTCTCCAGGTTTTATTCTCCTTACATCTTCTCCTACTTTAGTAACTACTCCTATTCCTTCATGTCCCATAATCAAGTTTGGGGGTGCAATTCCCATTTGAACACTATGGACATCGGATGAACATGCTGCAATAGCTGTAAGTTTAACAATTGCATCTTTTTTTCCACAGGTTGGTATTGGCTTTTCAACAAATCCAATCTTACCTTTTTCTAAAAAAGCATATCCTTTCAATGTACTACCTCCTCACTATATTAATTAGGAAATTTATGTCAATAATATATTTATGAAATATATTTTCCTTACATTACTTAGTACCCATTAATAGCATTTTATATTAAAAAAATAAAAATATTTGTAAGAATTAAAAGAAGGAAAAGATTACATATAAGACTAATATTATAGTCAACCATTAAATATATTTGACAACTATCTAATATAAATATATAATATAATCATAAAAAAGAAAGGGTGATTTGATGAGCACAGGGTATGACATTATTAGTTCTCCTAATTGGCCTTTAGAAGTGGTAAATTTTCTATTGGAAATTAAAATAGAACGGGAAAAGGAGGTTATAAAAAATCATAAATCCTTTGGGAAAACAGAGGAAGAAATGCTACAGTTTTTTAAACCTTATTTAGATTATAAGGAAGTATTAAAAAAAGAAATATTACCTATTTATAAAGAATATCCAAAACTAGAAATTGCTTTTAGATTAGATGATGAAGATAATACCCATGATCAGCCAGATTTAGTTCGTTATACTACCAAGATAGAGGATGAAAAATATAGAAGACCTCTAACTGATGAAGAAGCAAGCAAAATTGTAGAAGATGCTATATTGGATGTGCTTCGAACTTCTTTTGTAGAATTAGAAGATAATGCAGAAATAAGATCTTTGTCCCATCTTATAGAACTTCTGGAGAGTGTAGAAAAAACAGCAGAACAAAAATTACAGATTATTTCTCTTTATGAAAATAGATGTGAATTTATGAGAGAATTTCAGGAATTTATCAAAAGAGCTATACCTATATTTAAAGCTCATTACCCTATTATATCTAAGGATGTTAATATGGCTTTAAAAAAATTAGAACAAATGGAAGATTTAAAATCTACACTATGGAAAATATTTTCTACAAAACCAATAGATGCAGAAGAAATTATTATTAGAATAGGTATTTTTTCTTTTAATCAATTATCTGCTGAATATGATGAAAATATTTTAGAATATACTGTTGGGATTTATTTCTTTTTACTTGATGAATTAAAAGAAAAATATGGAACTCAATTAGATGCTTTAGTTACAGATTTAAAAGCAATAGCTGATAATACTAGATTAAATATTATGTATAGCTTAGCAAAAGAGCCTATGTATATTCAACAATTAGCAGAAGAATTAAATTTAACTCCAGCAACTATATCCCATCATATAGACGTTTTACTTAAAAGTGAATTAATATCTATTACCATGGATGTAGAGAAAAGCAAAAAAATTTATTATGAAGTTAACAAAGAAAAATTAAAAACTTTAGCTAGAAATATTGAATCCATAGGGGAAAGGAGTAATATGGATGGAAAAACAGATAAAATATCCATTTTGTAAAACCATAAATAGATTGATTAAAAATGTAAATGAAAAAAATCCTAAATTATATATTTACTTTTTTATCTATACTATAGCTGCTATTATATACCCATTTTTTTCTATTCTTCTGCCTAAATTGTTAATAGAACAATTTAGTTTAGGAAGTATGATAAGCTTAAAAAATATCCTCCGTATAATTTTAAGTTTCTTTATTCTTAGTAGTATAGTAGGATTTATTGAAACTTATATAAAAAGTTCTTGCTATACTAAAATTACAGCTTTAAGACTAGATTATTTAAAGGATCAATTTCAAAAATTAGTGGAAATGGATTATAAATATGTAGAAGATGCTAGTTTTTATGAAACCTATGATAGAGCATTGGAGGCCAATAATAGTAACGATAATGGTGTAGAGGGAGTTTATCATAAATTATTTACAACACCAGCAGTATTTATAACTTCCATATTGTTTTCCATTTGGATTGGTAGGGTTAGTGTTTGGATTTTACTATCATTAATTTTAAACGTAGTAGCTAATCTATGGATTCAAAGAAAAGTAAATGAATATGAATATAGCATGAAAAAAGAATTATCTCGTCAAAACAGGAGGAAGAGATATTATTATGAAACTACCCATGATTTTAGCTTTGGAAAGGAAATTCGGCTATATAATTTAAAGAATAGGGTTTTAGAAAACTACAATAAAGAAATTCAAAAATATATAGATTTAAATAAATTAATTAAAAAAAAGGAGTTTACTTTAGGATTTTTAGGACTATTTACTTTATTCATAAACCAAGCTGCACTATATGGCATATTGATATGGAAAGTAGTCCATGGTATGAGTATTGCAGATTTTTCTATGTACTTAGCGTTAATACTTCAACTTTCC